>JASHRR010000285.1 GCA_030037185.1 Xanthobacteraceae bacterium
CGAAGGCGTGCACCACAGCTTCCAATGGCTGCTCGACGGCCGCCGCTGCCAGAACTACGATTTCCGCCGCCTGCGCTCCTGCGTGCGACCCCATAGCCCACAGCACAGTGACAGCCGCTGCCGCAAACGAGAAATTGCGCATCGTCTCCTCCCGGTTTGATATCGATACTAGCGTGCTTGCTTCGCCGAAGCGAGGATCAGGTGATCCGCCGCTGGCATGTCGAATCGAGGTTCAAGCCCCAGCAGCGGCGCGATCCGCGTGATCACCTTGGCGGCGACCGGCGTGGCGTTCCAGCCGGATGTAGCGAATCCGTGGGTTTCAGGAAGTGGTTTCGGCTCGTCCAGCATGATCAGCAACAGAAAGCGCGGCTCGTCGGCGGGGAGCACCGCCATGAAATCGGTCATCAATCGGTGCTTGGAATAACGGCCGTTGATCACCTTCTCCGCGGTCCCGGTCTTGCCGCCCACGTAGAAGCCTTTCACGTCGGCCTTGGTGGCGGTGCCTTTTTCGACGTTGAGCCGCATCAGGTAGCGCATGGCGATGCTGGTCTCCGGTTTGACGACCCGCTTGGCGATCGCGCGCGCCTCGGCCGGGTCGCGCTTGAGAAAGGTCGGCGGGATCAGGTAGCCGCCATTGAGGATCGCGGCGACGCCCATAACAGATTGCAGCGGTGCCACCGATAGTCCATGTCCAAAGGCAATCGTGACAGTGTTGAGCTCGCCCCAGTGCTTGGGCACGATCGGCTCGGCGCTCTCCGGCAGCTCGGTGCGCAGCCTGTCGAGCTGCCCGACCTTGGCGAGAAACGCTTTGTGGTTCTCAACCCCCTGGGCGAGGGCGATCTTGGCAGCGCCGACGTTCGACGAATAGGTGAAGATCTCCGGCACCGACAGGACGCGGTTCTGGGCGTGATAGTCGCTGATATTGAAATGCCCGTAACGCAGCGACCCGCGCGCGTCAAAACTGGAATTGAGTGTGACCTTGCCGGAGTCGAGCGCCATAGCGATCGTGAGCGCCTTGAAGGTCGAGCCCATCTCGTAGACGCCGGTGGTGAGCCGGTTGATCCTGTCGGGCTCCAATGCCTCGCGCGGATTGTTGGGATTGTAGTCGGGCACCGATACCATCGCCACGACTTCGCCGCTGTCCACGTCGAGCACGACGCCGGCGGCAGCGTCGGCCTTGAAGGTGTCGCGTGCCGCGACGAGCTCGTCACGCAACGCATGCTGCACCCGCAGGTCGACCGCCAGGCGAATCGGCTCCTGCTCATTGTCAACGCCGAAGCCGGCACGATGCAGATCGGCGAGACCGCGGTTGTCGATCCATTTCTCGACGCCGGCAATGCCCTGATTGTCGATGTTGACGTGACCAACGACGTGCGAGAAGGCGTTGCCGTTCGGATAGACGCGCTTGTTTTCCGACAGAAATCCGATGCCCGGAATGCCGAGGCGGTAGATCTCCTTTTGCTGTGCCGGCGTGATGTCCCGCTTGAGCCAGGCGAAGCCGCGCTTCGATCCGAGCCGGTCGCGCACTTCGCGGCTGTCGAGGTCCGGCAACACGCCGGCCAAAAGTTCGGTTGCCTCGTCGGGATCGATGATGCGGCGCGGCTCCGCGAATAGCGAGGGGGTCTTAACGTCGGTCGCGAGAATTTCGCCGTTGCGGTCGAGGATATCGGGCCGCGCCGTCGCCACCGCATCGACCGATCCGCTGCGCCGTACCGTGTGGGTATCAGCCGCCACCGCATAGAACACGAGGCGGAACGCGATGACCGCATAGACAAGGGCGAATCCGAGCAGCGCAAGTCCGAGCCGCGCCTGTGCCTTGCGTGTGCGATCGACGCCGCGACCGTAAAGCAGCGATTGCACGATCCGGTGAACCCGACCGTCGCCTGCGAGCGCGGGGGTCTTGCCCTCAGTGAAGAGGGAAAAACCGGGCCGGACACCCGCGCTCCCGGCGAGCGCAGGGTTGCGGGCGCGCGCCGCGCGGCGACACCACCTCACGCCAATCACCTCGTCGCGCCCGCCGCAACCGGAGCCGGTCCAGCAGCAGCGCCGGCGGGAAGGTCCCCCTCCAGTCCATCAATGATGGCCGCGATGGCGTCCGACTGCGGACCGAGCGGCATAGGCGGCCGCTCCGGCAGGCGATCCAGATGCTCGATCTGGGCCGGATCAAGCATTTTGAGAGGGAGGTGGCGGTGCGCCAAGGCCTGAATGCGCTCCGGATTATCGAGCAGCGCCCACTCGGCCCGCAGTGCCGCGATTGTCTCGCGCTCGTGCTTGATTTCTCCGGCGAGCTTGGCGACTTGTTCGGCCCGCACCGCCGATTCGTATTTGATGGTGTAAACATTGACCGCCGCCACGACCAGCGCGGCCACCACGATGAGATGGACGAAACGCATCTTCATCGTCGGTTCCCTTCCAGCACGGCAGTGAGCGACGGCAATCCTCTCGCTGTTTTCCCCATTCCGACCCTCTCGTGCCGCATTTGCGGGGGAGCGTTAGCAGGGAGAGCGGCCCGCGCAGGAGCGTCGGTGCGTTCGGCGGCGCGCAATTTGGCCGACCGCGCGCGCGGATTTTCGCGGATTTCCGCGGCGTCGGGCGTCACTGGCCGGCGGGTAAGTACCCGAAAGGTCGCCGCCTCAGGCAGCTTCTCCGGCAAATGGCGCGACCCGCCGCCGGGCCGGCTGCGCATTGCCAGAAACAGCTTCACGATCCGGTCTTCCAGCGAGTGGAATGAAATCACCACCAGCCGGCTCCCGGGCTTCAACACCCGCTCGGCAGCCACCAGACCTTCCTCGAGCTCGTGAAGCTCCTCGTTGACAAACAGCCGCAGCGCCTGAAACGTCCGCGTTGCCGGATGAATGTCACCGCCGCGCTCATGAACGACGCGGCTGACGATCTCGGCCAGGGCACGGGTGGAGACAATCGGACGCTGTTGCCGCGCCGCCACGATTGCGCGGGCGACGGCGCGGGCATGCCGCTCCTCGCCAAGGCCGAAAATGATGTCGGCGAGATCGCGCTCGGAGGCGAGCGCCACGATGTCGGCCGCGGACGGCCCATCGCGCCCCATGCGCATATCGAGCGGTCCGTCGTGCCGGAACGAGAAGCCGCGCTCAGGCGTATCGAGCTGCATCGACGACACGCCAAGGTCGAGCAGCACCCCA
>JASHRR010000286.1 GCA_030037185.1 Xanthobacteraceae bacterium
TGAAAAACTCGTCGCCGAAATTATCGTCAGTTTGTGTGTCGGTGCAGTCGTGGGTGTGATGTCGGGGGCATCGTGGACGCCCGAGGACGCCGTCCGTGCGAAGCGGCGGGTGGTGTGCCGCTGCAGGTCCGATGCGATGATTGACGGCGAGGGGGAGCAAGCCCGCCCCTGCGACGAGCACCAATAATGGCCATCGCCATCGACCAGGCTGCCCTCAATCTCGCAGTCGCGCTTGGCCTGAGCGCCATCATCGGGTTCGAGCGGCAGTGGCGCAACCGGCTGGCGGGGCTGCGGACCAATACACTGGTCGCGGTCGGAGCGGCCTCGTTTGTCATTTTCGAGCAACTGATTGACGATCAGTCGAGTCCAACCCGGGTGGCCGCGCAGGTCGTCTCTGGCATCGGCTTCTTGGGCGCCGGGCTGATCTTCCGCGAGGGTCTGAGCGTACGCGGGCTCAACACGGCGGCGACGCTATGGTGCTCCGCCGCGATTGGCGTGATCGCCGGCGCCGGATATCCGTTCTACGCCGCGATTGCCACCGGTTTTGTGGTGTTTGTCAACTGGCTGCTACGCCCGATCGTGAGCTTCATCAATCGCCACCCCCTGACAGCGACCGAGCTCGAGGCCGGATATCGGGTGTCGGTCACCTGCCGGAGCCCCGACGAAGCCCATGTCCGAGCGCTGCTGCTGCAGGGTCTCGCGGGCTGCGGGCTGACCCTGCGCCGCCTGGACAGCACCGATCTCGAAGGCTCCGCGCGCGTCCTGGTCACAGCCTTCACGACCACGTCGCATCGCGTCGATGACGAGGTCGAGAAAATCGTCGGCAGGCTCAGCCTCGAACCGACAGTTTCGGCTGCGAGATGGCAAACCGAAGCACCGACCGAACAGGAGAACCCGCCATCGGCCGAACTCGGCGGCGACCGTCGGGACGAGGACCGAGCCGCCAGGCCTTGACGAGCGCGCCCTTCCGGTGAAATGCAGCTAAAGGTACATATTGACGACGGTGCCGGTTTGGCGAAGACGGTGGCCCGCAGCCGACTTGCTCCGGCTGAGGAGGGCAAGGCGACAGGTCGGCCTTGCAAATAGTTCCGAAACCAATTTGCGCCCGGGTTCTCAAGCCAAAGCAGGACCCCGCCTGAGGCCGCCGAGGCGCGCGCCGCGGCCGGTTATCGGCATGTGACTGCGCCCCCAGGCTTTTAGCCCTTCACGACTGCTCCGCCAGGAGGCTCGCATTGCCCCCCACCGCGGTGGTGTTCACCGTGACGACCTGCTCCAGCGCGAACCGGCGCAGATAGTTGGGGCCGCCGGCCTTTGGTCCGGTGCCGGACAGGCCGGAGCCGCCAAACGGCTGGGTGCCCACCACCGCCCCGATGATATTGCGATTGACGTAGATATTCCCGGTGGAGAGCCGCTCGACGATGTGGCGGACCGTGCTGTCGATCCGGGACTGAATGCCCAGGGTGAGCCCATAGCCGGTCGCCGCGATGTCACCGAGCAGGCGCTCGAGCGCTTCGGCGCGGTAGCGCACGATGTGGAGCACGGGACCGAACACCTCCTCGCGCAAATCGGCGGCACGTTCCAGTTCGATAATGGCCGGCGGCACGTAATGGCCGGCGGCGGGCAGTCCCTCCGCCCGGCCACCACGGAACAACACGCGGCCTTGCGCCTCCATGCTGGCCACCCAGCTGTCGAGCTTGTCCTTTGCGGCTGCGTCGATCACCGGCCCCACATGAGTTGCGGGGTCGCGCGGATCGCCGATCTTGAGTTCGCGTGCGGCGCCCGCCACCATTGCGATGATACGATCGGCGACGTCGTCCTGGAGACAGAGGAGCCGCAGCGCCGAGCAGCGCTGACCCGCGGAGCGGAATGCTGAGGCGATTACGTCATCGGTGACCTGCTCCGGCAGCGCGGTGGCGTCGACAATCATAGCGTTGATGCCGCCGGTTTCGGCGATCAGCGGGACAATCGGGCCGCTGTTTGCGGCAAGCGTCCGGTTGATGATCCGCCCTACCTCCGTCGAGCCCGTAAAGGCGACGCCTGCCACATGCGGGTGGGCCACCAGCAAGCCCCCGACCGCGCCGTCGCCCGGAACCAAATGGAGCGCTGTTGGGGCAATGCCGGCCTGGTGAAACAAGCGCACCGCCGCGGCGGCGATCTGAGGGGTCTGCTCGGCAGGCTTGGCGATCACCGCGTTACCGGCGACCAGCGCCGCCACCACCTGCCCGCTGAAGATGGCGAGGGGGAAATTCCACGGGCTGATGCACACGAAGACGCCGCGGCCGCGGTGATTGAGCTCGTTGCTCTCCCCGGTCGGGCCCGGCAGCGATTCCGGCGCCAGGCAGCGCCGGGCCTCAGCCGCATAATAGCGGCAGAGATCCGCCGCCTCGCGCAGTTCGGCAAGCGAATCGTCAAGCGTCTTGCCGCCCTCCGCCTGAAGCAGTGCAATCAGAGGACCGCGGTGTTCCTCCAAAAGGTCGGCGGCGCGGTCGAGCGCCGCAGCTCGCGTCCCGACGGGCATCGCATTCCATCCCGGAAAGCCGGCTTGCGCCGCGGCGAAAGCAGACTGCACCACGGCCTCATCGCCCTCGCTCACCATTGCGACCAGGGCGCCGTCGATGGGCGAGGGGACCGCGCGAACGCGGCCCGCAATCGCGACACCGTCGATGAGCGGCTTTGCTTGCGAGTTTACCGGCAGGCCCGCACGCACCTGCGCCAGCAGACCCGCCAGGCTTTCGGCATGTCCGAACTCGATGCCCGAGGAGTTTTTCCGCTCTGGCCGATAAAGATCGCCAGGGCGGGGAATCTTCGGATGGCGCGCATGGCGCGAGCAGCCGATAACGGATTGCGGGCGCCGAAGGATCGCCGATACCGGCACCTTGGGATCGGCCGCCGCGTAGACGAAGGACGAATTGGCGCCGTTTTCCAGCAGGCGGCGGACCAGGTAGGCGAGCAGGTCGCGATGGCCGCCGACCGGTGCATAAACGCGGCAAGCAGCCTCGGGCGCAGCGTGCAACAGGGCCTCGTAGAGCGTTTCGCCCATGCCATAGAGCCGCTGGAACTCGTAGCCAGTGACGCCGCCGGCGGCCTCAATGGCGCTGGCGACGGTCAACGCATTGTGGGTCGCGAACTGCGGATAGACGTGGGGACGCGCCGCCAGGAGCTTATGCACGCAGATCATGTAACAGAGGTCGGTCATCGCCTTACGCGAGAACACCGGATAGTCGGCAAGGCCGCGTTCCTGGGCGCGCTTGACCTCGGTATCCCAATAGGCGCCCTTCACCAGCCGCACCATGAGCTGGCGGCCGTGCGCGCGGGCGGTCTCGACCGCCCAGTCGATCACCGCAGGCGCCCGCTTCTGGTAAGCCTGCACGGCAAGCCCGAAGCCGCTCCAGCCATTAAGCGACGGATCGGCGAGGGCGCGACCGACGATGTCGAGGGAGAGTTCCAGCCGGTCGGCCTCTTCGGCATCGATGGTGAGATTGAGATCATGCCCCTTCGCGGCCCGCGCCAGCTCGATCACGCGCGGTGCCAGCTCCTTCATGACGCGCGCGCGTGAAATCGCCTCGTAGCGAGGATGCAGCGCCGAAAGCTTCACCGAAATACCGGCCCGATCCGGCAGCGCCGTGGCGCCGGCCGCCTTGCCGATCGCCGCAATCGCGGTCCTGTAAGCTTCAAAGTAGCGCTCGGCGTCGGCCGCGGTGCGCGCGCCTTCGCCCAGCATGTCGAAGGAGTAGCGGAATTGCGGGTGGGCGGCGCCGCGCGACAGAGCTTCCTCGATGGTCTGGCCGAGCACGAAGTGGGAGCCGAGCAGGCGCATCGCCCGGCGCGTCGCGGTCCTCACCGCCGGCCGCCCCAGCCGGCTCACGAGCTCATGGAGAATGCTTTCCGGCGTCTCGTGGCCGCCGACGATCCGCGCCGAGATGCCAAGCGCCCACGCCGAGGCGGAGACCAGCAACGCATCGGAGTGCACTTTGTGTGCGGCGAAATCGCCAGCCCACAGCTTGTCCTCGATGAGCCGGTCCGCGGTGGCGGAATCGGGCACGCGCAGGAGAGCCTCGGCCAGGACCATGAGGGCGAGGCCCTCCTTGGTCGATAGCGAGTATTCCCGCAAGAAATCTTCAACTCCGCCCAGGCCGCCAGCATGCGCTCGGATCGCGGCCACGAGAGCGCCGGCGCGCTCGTCGATCCGCGCCTCAGCCGCCGCGGCGAGCGGGGCAGTTTCGAGAAAGGCGGCGGCGATGTCCTCGTCCGGCGGCGCATAAGGCGCGCGAAAAGGCGGCACTTTCCCGTCTGCCGAAGGCAATGCATCTGCGGTCATTTTGCATCCAGACCGGTTCGTTTCGGACCTTGTGGACGGGCCAGCGGCGGTTGACGCAGCCCTTCCAGGACCTGCTGCGCAATCTATGAGATTGCCCCGAGGAGCGGGATGGACAAGGCGTCGCGTTGTCGTTTTTGCGCGATCCTTTTAGTTCATGCGTTTCTTACTTTTGGTGGGAGTGCGGTGTCCGCATCTTCACAGGCGCCCACGCGTCCGCGCTGCAGGGATTGGGGATAATGGAGCGGGCGCGCGGTCACGGCCAGGGTGGCGCTACGGATCGGCCAAACCGCGTGTCGGGCGCCGGTTTGCATGCCAGGACACAGTTTATGGGCGCTTTTGGGCTCCTCGGCCACCCGTTGCCAATGACCTGTGTGGTCGCAGGCATTGCTTTGGCAACCGTCAACCTCGCCGCGGCCCAAACGCCGATCAAGTTCAGCCTCGACTTCAAGTTGGAGGGGCCGTCGGCGCCATTTGTGGTCGGAATCGACAGAGGGTACTACCGGGCGGAGGGGCTTGACGTCACCATCGACACCGCAGCCGGCCCGCTCGATCCGATTACGCGCGTTGCCTCCGGCGCCCACGAAATGGGCTTCGCAGACGTCAATTCGCTCATCAAATTTCGCGACCAGAACAACGCTGCCCCCATCAAGGCGGTACTCATGGTCTTAAGCCGCCCGCCCTTTTCGATCGTGACCCGCAAAAGCCGCGGCGTGACACTGCCAAAAGACCTCGAAGGCAAGAAGCTCGGCGCACCCGCTGCCGACGCGGCATTTGCGCAATGGAAGATTTTTGTCGAGGCCACTGGCATCGATGCATCCAAGGTCGCGATCGAGGACGTCGGTATCCCGATCCGCGAGCCGATGCTGGCCGCCGGTCAACTCGACGCTATCACCGGGCTGTCGTTTTCCTCCTATATCAATCTCAAGGATCGCGGGGTTCCGATCGATGATGTCGCGGTTCTGCTGATGGCCGATTACGGCGTCGATGTGTATGGCAATGCCATCATCGTCAACCCGAAATTCGCGACCGACCATCCTGATGCCGTCAGAGGCTTTCTGCGCGCCTTCGTGAAATCGCTCAAGAGCACCGCGCAGGACCCGGCGGCGGCGGTCGATTCGGTCGTCAAACGCAACGAGGTCGCCAAAAAGGATGTCGAGCTTGAACGCCTCAACATGGCGCTGCACGACAACATCCTGACGCCGCAAGCCCGGGCCGAGGGCCTTGGCGGCGTGGACGCAGCGCGGTTCGATAAGGCGATCGATCAGATCGCGCTCACCTCCGCGTTCAAGGCGAGGCCCAGAAGCGGCGACATCTTCGATTCATCATCGCTGCCTCCCGCAGCCGACCGCGTGATGGATTGAGGCGTGGAGCCGTTGTCAATTCAGGCAATGGCCCTTAGCTAAATGACGGCCAGAGGGCGTTAGCCCA
Source organism: Xanthobacteraceae bacterium (assembly GCA_030037185.1). The sequence goes on from JASHRR010000286.1 coordinate 5,747, forward strand.
GGGTTGAGCGCCAAACGAAAACCCGGGGGTGTGCGTTGCCGCATTGGCAGGGAGCTCCCGGTCTTGCTTGGCTCACCCTGGGAGCCTCCCGAGGCACGCCAACGCAAAAGCGGAAAGGTGCAAATGAGTTTGTTGCGCCTCTATGCACGGGTGCTATCCGTGCTTGGTCCAGAAACGCGGCTCGGCGTTTTTCTGGCGATCGCCAATTTCGCGCTTGCCGGCGCGCAGTTCGCCGAACCTGTGCTGTTCGGGCGCATCATCGACGCGCTCGCCGGCTCCCAGCCAAACGGTGCACCTGCGGCGTGGTCGAAACTGTTCATGCTGGTCGCGGCTTGGGTCGGCTTCGGGCTGTTCACCATCGTGTGCGGCGTGACTGTCGCGCTTCATGCGGACCGGCTCGCCCATCGCCGCCGCCAAACGGTACTGACCAGCTTTTTCGAGCACGTGCTGCAGCTGCCGCTGAGCTTCCACCACACCGCCCACTCGGGTCGGCTGCTAAAGATCATGCTGGCCGGAACCGACGCGTTGTGGGGGTTATGGCTCACCTTTTTCAGGGAATCTTTCGCCGCGGCGATGTCGCTCGTCATCCTGCTGCCGCTGGCGCTTTACCTCAATTGGACGCTCGGCTTGGTGCTGCTCGCGATCTGCGCGCTGTTCGCGTTCCTCACCGCGCTCGTGGTCAACAAGACGGAAACCATGCAGCGTTCGGTCGAGGGGCATTATTCCAGCCTCGCCGAGCGTGCTTCCGACGCCCTCGGCAACGTGGCGCTGGTGCAGGGCTTTGCCCACGTCGAGGCCGAGGTCTCCGGCCTGCGCAACGTCGCCGACCAGCTGCTGGCGGCGCAAATGCCGGTGCTGTCCTGGTGGGCGGTGGTGGCGGTGCTCACCCGTGCCTCGACCACGCTGACGCTGCTCACCATCTTTCTGGTCGGCGTCTATCTGCATCTTGCTGGCCGCGCGTCGATCGGCGAGATCGTGATGTTCATGAATTTTGCCGGCATGCTGATCAGCCAGCTCGAGAAGGTCGTGCACTTCGCCAACGGCCTGTTCATGGATGCGCCGCGGCTCAGGGAATTCTTCACGGTTGTGGATACCGAATCGGACGTCCGCGACCGGCCCGACGCCATCGATCCGGAACGGGTGCGCGGAACGGTGGAGTTCAAGGACGTTACATTTTCCTATGACGGCAAGCGACCGGCCGTTGTCGATCTCAACTTCGTGGCGCTGCCCGGCGAAACCATCGCGCTGGTAGGCGAAACCGGGGCGGGCAAGACGACTGCGCTCGCACTCCTGCACCGCGCCTTCGATCCGCAATCCGGCAGGATTGAGGTGGACGGCGTCGATATCCGCGACCTCAAGCTGGCTTCGTTGCGCCGCAACATCGGCGTCGTATTCCAGGAAGCGCTGTTGCTCAATCGGTCGATCGCCGACAACCTGCGCATCGGCAAGCCGGATGCCACCCTCGCGCAGATGCGCGATGCGGCTCAACGCGCTCAGGCCCTCGATTTTATCGAACATACACCGGACGCTTTCGAAGCATCCGTCGGCGAGCGGGGACGCGTACTGTCCGGCGGCGAGCGCCAACGCCTGTCGATCGCGCGCGCCCTCCTCAAAGACCCGCCGATTCTTATTCTCGACGAGGCCACGAGCGCCCTCGACGTCGCCACCGAGGCGAAAGTGCAAGCGGCGCTCGACGAGGTGATGAAGCATCGCACCACGTTCGTGATTGCTCACCGCCTGTCGACGGTTCGCAACGCTACCCGCATCCTGGTGTTCGACAATGGCCACATCGTCGAGTCCGGCACGTTCGACGAACTGCTGCAACTCGGCGGTCGCTTCGCCGCGCTTGCCAAGGCGCAGTTCATGACGGCGCAGGGCAAACTCGGCGAGCCGATCGTTCACCTGGTCGAGAGCTGATTTGAGGAAATGCGAGCCCGCGGCCCGTCGCAGAAGCTTCCGGGCACGAATCTCACGTCGATGCCGTCGAATAATTTCGCTGATCGTCGTGGATGCCTCGGCGGGTGGTAAGCACCGCGCCAAGCGCAAGGGACACAAAGGGGGGACGCAATGATGAACCGAACTCCGGCTAGTGGCGAGTTTGGCTTCGCGCCTGTAGGGTTGGCGGCGGACACCCCGGCAAGGTGGACTGCACCGTCAAAGCTGCCTGGTTGAATGGCATCCAACCGAGGGACTTGCGACCGCGCCATCGAAGGCAGGGTCTGGCGTGAGTCGTTTGCGCCTAGACGCAGGCGTGGCACGCGCGTTGGATCGTCTGGGAGGTTGCTTGCTCGACCCGGCCGTCAGCCGCTGCAAATCGTAGTTCGAGAGCCAACGCTGCCAACCAAGCGCGTGCTTGCAGTTGATGTAATTCCACAGGAATCGAGCGCTCGACGCCGCGGATTGAGGTTGGCACCATGCTTGCCGCGCGGCGCAATTTGACGGTGATTTGCACCGGGACGGCTGCTGCCGGCCTTTCGTCGCGCCGATTGCCCTACTCGGCCGGCTGCGCCGCGCGGTGGACTGTCTCGGCACCGTTGACGGCCGCTGCCATCACGTAAACCCCCGCCATCATGATGAAGCCGGTCACCGCGATAGCAGCGAGCACGAGGTCGAAGCCGCCGCGGCCGTAGAGCTGGGCGATGAGCTGGACCGCGACGCCCGAGGTG
>JASHRR010000287.1 GCA_030037185.1 Xanthobacteraceae bacterium
GCGGGATCGGAAGGTCTCCACACGCTTGTGCTCGACCGCCGCGCGTTCGGCGGCCAAGCCGGGGCCTCGGCTCGGATCGAGAACTATTTGGGATTTCCGACCGGCATCACCGGCATGGCTTTGATGGCCCGCGCGTACAACCAGGCACAGAAATTTGGGGTAGAGATGGCGATCCCAGATGAGGTGATCGCTCTTGATCCGGCGAGCTATCCATACGACGGCCGTTTCATCCTCAATCTTTCCAACGGTGAACGCGCCAGTGCGCGCTCGGTCGTCATTGCCAGCGGTGCGCGCTACCGGCGACCAGCCGTCCCAAATCTTGAAGCCTTCGAAGGCACGAGCGTGCACTATTGGGCTTCGCCCCTCGAGGCAAAGCTGTGCGCCGGACAGGAGGTGGGCGCTGGTCGGAGGGGGCAACTCGGCCGGTCAGGCCTTGGTTTATCTGGAGACCCAGGTGAGAAAGGCCTGGCTCCTCGTCGGCGGCCCGAGCCCGGCTGCGAAGATGTCGCACCATCTCGCCGAGCGCATTTTCCGGACTTTCGAACGTGGAGGTCCTCACCCAAGCACAGATCAGTGGCCTCGAAGGGAGAGGCCCCGTGCTGGACGCCATCCGGTGGCGCGTTCGATCGGGCGAAGACATGCGCCGAACGGTGCGCCATCTGTTCCTTTTCATCGGCGCCGACCCAAACACGATTGGCTTTCGGCGTCCGACGTCGCCTCGACCCCAAAGGCTTCGTGCTGACCGGCAAGGAGGTAGACGGCGCACGAGCGTGCCTGGGCAGCATCGGCGACGTCCGACCCGGTTCGGTGAAGCGGATTGCCGGCAGACGGCGAGGGCGCCCAGGTTGTGGCAACGTGCTACACCTTTCTGCCGACGCGGTCGCCCGACACGTTAGGCCACGCTGACGTTCGAATCGTCTAGCGCTACATCGCTCGAGTTGAACGACATACATGGCGCTAGTCGGTCACCATTTCGATCTAGGTCATCTTTCCCGATCTCGGGGACCGTGCCGCAATCGCGCTCCAAGTTCTGGATTCGACGCGGTCGCGGAGTCCATTGATGAACTTCGGTGTGACTTAAGCCTGCTATGCACGTGATCCGGCATCTCCCGTTTCCAGCAATCCAGTGAGGTAGCCATGTCCACTGAATGCGGTCACGAAAAAGCGATCCGGGATGTGAGACCAAGTGCTCGCGGCTGCGAGGAGTGCTTGAAAACCGGCTCGAAGTGGGCGCATTTGCGGCTATGCCGGATATGCGGCCACGTTGGCTGTTGTGATGACTCGCCGAATCGCCACGCTACCAAGCATTTCCGTGCGACCGGAGACCCGATCATCGAGGGCTACGATCCGCCAGAAGAATGGGGATGGTGCTATATCGATGAGGTCCTTACCTAACCGACCGCGCGACGGATCAGCTCGGTCCAATTCCACGGTACTACTGACGTTATGCCAAGCACGGGAAAACTGCCATTACGCAAAAACCCCGCTGATAGTCTCCAGACTAAGCTTCCGCGCCGGCTACTGCGAATGGAACAAAGCCTCCTGCGTTGACATTGGTTTGGGGCGGGTGACCCGAAGGTGAGTGGCAGGCCCAAATTTTTTACTCGCCCTCATCTTCACGTCGGCACGCGCGTTCAAGCAAGCGGAAGGAGCGCTAAGAATGGATTCCTCCGACACTCGTGTTCTCGTCACAGGTGTGCCGGGACGCGTCGGTGGTGTGGGGAGTGCGATCGTAGACATGCTTCGCCGCCGGGACCAGGCGGTCCGCGCGTTGGTTCTGCGCGAAGACCAGCGTACAGACGCTTTACGAGCCAATGGTGTCGATGTCGTTGTCGGTGATCTCACCCAGGCTCGGGACGTTGCCGGCGCTTTATCGGGTTGCCGGCGAATGTACTTTGGCATGAGTGTCTCTCCGAGCTACTTGGAGGCGACGGCCACCACGGCCGCAGTGGCCCGCGAGCGCTCTGATCTGGAGGTGTTGGTCAACATCTCTCAAATGACGGTTTCGCAGATGAGCCTTACCGAGATGACGGACTCTCCCCAACAGCGGCAGCAGTGGCTTTGCGAACAAGTGCTCAACTGGTCCGGACTGCCCGTCGTCAATGTCCGACCCACGGTTTTTCTCCAGCATCCCTTTTTCTCGGAATGGGCGGCGGAATCGATTGCCAGGGACTCGACGATTCGGCTGCCGTTTGGGACCGGACGCACCTCGCCGATCGACGCGAGGGATGTGGCTGAGGTCATTGCATCAATTTTGGTCAGTCCAGCGGCTCATATTGGCAAGGTCTACGAACTGACCGGGCCTCGATCTCAGAATATGCATGGCGTCGCGGCGGAATATTCCGAGGCACTTGGCCGGCCCATCAGGTACGTCGACGTGCCGTTCGATGAATGGCGCGACCAGGTTGTGCGTACACACAATTTGTCCGACCATGTCTCTGAACATTTCTTGACCATGGCCCGCCTCCACGCCGCTAATCGTTATGATCGCCTCACGCACAACATCGAGACAATCATCGGAAGGCCCGCAACAAGCATTCGTAATTTCGTTGCGCAGCACAAGGATGTATTGAGGAGCAAGTGGCGATCGCCCGGGCCGTCGGGCTACACCTGACTCCAGGTGCTTCGCGAAGGGGGAGAGGTGGTCCGGGCGAGAGGCCGTGCCGCAACGACGGCCTCGGGCCAAGTCGGAGTGAACCAAGTCGCCTTTCTCCGGGATGGCCGCTACTTCGTCGAGAGCGGTGGATTGGCGTCCCAGATCAGCTCGATCTTTGCCGTCGCGCCGGTCCTGCGTCGATTGCATTCTACGGGCGACAAACCGCGCGACCTGCCGGTACAACCGCCGACGAAGTTTGGCATGGTCCTCGCTCTCAAGACTGCGAAGGCGATGGACCTCGATGTACCGGCTAATCTGCTCGGATTCGGCGACGGCGTCTCGCGACGAAGCTTTCCGCTGTTCGATCTAAGCCCGCTCGCGGAATCAAACTCCGTTGCTACAGATTTGACAAGGCAAATTCAAGCTGCAATTCCACAAAGATATCATCGGCTTCGACCTTGACCGGAAAGGTCGCCAAATCGCGGTCGGCTGGCGGCGCGAGGCATTTACCGGTCACGATGTGAAACTTCGCCGAGTGTAATGGACATTCCACGCAATCATCCTCGATAAATCCGGTCGATAACAATGCATAGGCGTGAGGACAGATGTCCTCCATCGCATAAAAGGCATCCCCGACCCGATAGATCGCCAGCTGGGAGTCGCCAACTGTCACCGCGACAGGCATACCCGGCTCCACCTCATCGACGGTGGCGACACGATACCACGGCATGGACATTGCTCCTTTCGAGCAGAATGGATTGCCTTCATTGTTCTACCGGCCCAATTCGTTCGCAAACGTATTGACGGCATAATATCGTACTGGCGCTCTTTGGGTCAGAAGTCTGGTTGATCGGGCATGGGCCCATCCCGGTAATCGAACAGGGCTTACTCTCCGCGCAGGCCTCTTCGTGCATTGGGCGCCGGACGCGGCGGAAGAAGCGCATCGCCGACCACGGCTCGTAGAAGGTATCCGAATCTTCCACCCTGAGGATGACCTCCAGGTTCTTGCCGCCGTCGATTAACCTGAAGCGTTCGACGACGTGCAGCTTTTCGCTGTGCGGCGTACGGAATAGGTCGAGGTAGGTTTTGTTGTTCATGCCGATGGTGTCGGCCACCAGCGTATCCCCTTCGTAGTGCCCGACCGGCTCTCCGTACCAGGACGGCGTCAGATTGGCCGAATGGGGCACATCAACATAAACGTGGCGGACCTGTGCATCGCCCGAAAAAATCATTACGACTTCCTTAGGCGCCTGGACGAAGTGGATCGCCTCGAAGATCGCATACATGAGGAAATTGGGAATGCCAGCCGGCAAGCAACTCGAGCGCGGCGTGAAGCCGATCTGTCCGGCGAGAACCTTGTCATTCTCGCGTTTCATGACTTCTTTGGCCCCAGGCTCGATATTAGGATTGGTGAAGTCGGCGACGCGGAAGGGTCGGTTGTGCTCCGGCGCCGTTATCACCATGAGGATGCGCGGGATCGTTGCGCGTTGGGCGGGGGCTGCCCGGAATGGGTATGAAATCCGTATTGGCGCCGATCCAAGCGGTATCGGCAGATGAGAAGTTGGGTACAGAAGCCGCTTGTTCCGCCATGAGTCTCGGCGCTTCCGTAATTAACCCCATTGCGGTCAGGAAAGCCACTGCAAGAGGGATTGATCCTGAACTCAAACGAGACATTATCCATGCTCCTCTGGTCGTCGGAACCGTCGAGCAATCGGCTGGTTCGGCATGTTCTCAACTTTGTCATCACATCGAATTTAGTTTTAGAAATACGGCCTATTTGAATTCGGGATGTGATAAATCGAAGTGGGTATTGTTCTCCGTGCAGACCTTCTCAATATAAGGCGTTTCCACGCGTCGATACCTTGTATGGCCCTCCATGGCTCGTAAAAGGCCTGAGGATCATCGATCTGGACGTATACCTCCAACGTCTTGCCCCCGTCGGTCAGCTTCCAGCGCTCAACAACGTGCAGTTGCTCGGAATGTGGCGTCCGGAAATTATCGATCATGGTCCGATCGTTCAGCCCGACGGTATCGATGACGAGGGTATCGCCTTTATCGCGACCAACCGATTCGCCGTACCAAGACGGCTTGGGGCCCACAGAATGCGGTACATCCAAATAGATATGCCGCACTTCTTGGTTCCCAGCATTGATCATCAAGACCTCCCTCGCGGTCTGGACGAAATAGATGGGATCGCCGACGGACAGCAGGAACCCAGTCACGCCGGGGGGCTTGCACCTCGAAAACGCCGTGCCGGCGAGGCCTCCCGCTAGCAAGACATTGTTGGCCTCTTTCATCCGTTCCTTCGCCCATGGAGTCAGGTTGGGATTGGCGAGGTCAGCGACGCGATACCTTGTGCCGGTGATCGCTGAAGGATGGGCCGGATCATTGGCGACAGGTTGAGGTCCGCTCAGAGCGCCGACGAAGTCTCGATTGACCGCGATCCACGCGACGGTATTAGAGGAGAGATCGGGAGGGGCCTTCTGTTGCGCCGCTGCTTCTGTCACGGGTGCGAAATTCGGGATGCCGGTCACGACTAAGCCCAAGAGAAGAGACATGGATTTTATAAATTTGAACATTGTTCCCTCCTCTTTAATCACATGGTCAGCCGAACACCGGAACTTGAGGTGTGCGAACCGGTCGTTGAAACTGGAGAACTCCTTTTCTGTGCGGCCGATGGCCGCCTTACGGATGTGCCGCATTCGTGGACGAAGAGCGCATCGTTGTTACCACCCTGGTGTGCCCAACGAACTCGGGTCTAAGAACAATACTTCACTTTGACAGGATTCTGATCGATTGCTTGATGTTTACGGGCGATAGCGGTTTGGCAGATCTGCGTCGGAGCGGAAACTTGCTCATCTTTCGTTTGACGCCACGTTTGTAGCGGCGGTGTCCGCGGGGAGGCAAGCCTCCTCGAGAATTTCGTTGAGCACGGCTTCGTGCCAGGCGTGCAGTTGGTGAGGGGGGAATGGCCGGCCCTTGAGGAAGTTTGCGCCGGATCACACGAACTGCATGTACGAAAGACGGCCGATCAGGATCCGCGTCGGCTTTCAGCGCCGCTTCGTGCTTGAGGCCACGGGTCGCATAGTGCGCCATTATGAGACCATAGAACTCACGGGTTCACGCGATCCTCGGTTCGATGAGTCGCGGCTCGATACGCGAGCGTGATTTTCCGGCGCACGTTGTGATGTATAACGTGATCGCCATAGGTCTGGGAAGAAAGTGAGTAAAACAATCCAACGCGGCACACAAATGTAGAACAGACTTTCATGCAGGGCGGGTCGGCCAGAGGCCGGTGAGGAACTAAGAAGAAGGACGCAGTTCTGGCAGTCATGCCGCGATTGGTGGCGCCGAGCCTTTGATTTGGATACGAAAGCCCGATCGTACATTTGGGTAATAGTCCCAAATTGCCTTGTGATGCGTGCAACGATTATCCCAGAACGCAATTGAATGCGCGCGCCACTGAAACCGCACCTGCCACTCGGGGTTGGCGCAGTGTTGATAAAGGAAAGCCAGCACCCCATCGCTTTCGTCGCGCGGAATATCGTTGATATGCGACGTCTGACCGCGGTTGATAAACAGAAGCTTGCGTCCACACACTGGGTGCTTCGCCACGACCGGGTGCACTGTAATTGGCGCGTTGGGTCCGAATGCTCGCCGGCCGTCATGCGTCGCGGTCAGCCCCTCCAGATAGCTCTGCATGCGCCGAGAAAGCGCTTCAAAGGCCGCATACATGCTGGCAAAGAGGGTTGCACCGCCCCCATTGGGTGGAACGGTGTGCAGATAGAGCACGCTGCCAAGCGGCGGGATCGCCGCGCAGGACTGATCGGTATGCCAGACCTCGCCCGCGACCTTTTCCGAATTGGCATCAAAATGCAGGGCGCGAATTTCCGGTTGGTCGGGCAGAGGTCGGCTTTCCGTCGAGGGGCCGACGTGAACATGGAGTTCGCCAAAATGCCGCGCAAGCGCTTTGTGGGCGTCATGGTCAATGCGCTGGTCGCGAAAGAAGATGACTTGATGGTCGGTGAAGGCTTGATGCAACTCCTCCACTTCTCGATTGGAAAGGGGCTTCGTCAGATCAATGTTGCCGATCTCTGCCCCGATATGAGGTGTCATCGGGGTGACTTGGATGGATTCATATTTCATCAGCCGGTTCCTCGGCATCGCTTAGGCTCAACGCGCAGCCTCGCCCAACCTCGACGGGAGCAAAAAAGAACAGTTGTAAAAATATAAAGGTCCCGATATAATTTGTCAATCCGTGGAGGCTTGCTCGAATCTACACCGGCCGAACGTTGGCAACGCAAACCGACTTCCACTGCCTCGCTGGCTCACAGCGAGAAGTCAGGTGAGCTGCGACATAAGATGGAAGACCTCCGCTCATGAAACGATACCGGCGCAGCTTGGGTGAGCCTGTGCGACGATCCGAACACTTAGCCTTGGTCGATCTGCGACGAGGACAGCCATGCGAATAGCTTATAGACCCTTCCGGCCGCTCCGACCTTTCACATACGCACTTCTTTTTTGCTTTGTGTCTGCTGCCGCGCCAGCCCACGCCGAATCCATTAAGTTTCTCCTCGCCTGGACCTATGAACCTCCCACCTCGGCGTGGACGCTCGCCCAGACGAGTGGCTGCTTCAAGCGCAATAGGCTTGAGGTTACGATTGACGGTGGCCGCGGTTCTGGCGATACCTTGGCGAAAGTGGCGGCCGGCGCCTATGACATCGGGATATCCGATTTTTCGGCGCTCGTTGCGTTTAATGCGCAATATCCCCAGCAGCGCATGATCGCTTCCATGATCATGAATGACCGAGCGCCGATGTCGATTGCAGCGCTCAAAACTTCGGGCATTACAACGCCTAAGGATATCGCAAAGAAGCGCGTGGCTGATAATGTCGGCGAGGCGAGTCGCGTGATGTTTCCGGCTTTCGCCAAGGTAAATGGCATCGATTCCAACGCGATCATCTGGATCAATGTAGCTCCTAATCTTCGAGAAGCCAGTTTGGTGCGAGGCCAGGCAGATGCACTTGCCGGCAACTTCCTCACGATTTGGATCGGACTTCGCCGCTTGGGACTCAAGGACGCCGACTTCAATCTCCTGCCTTATGCTGACTGGGGTGTCGACTTGATGGGAAACTCGGTGGTAACAAAACCGACCTGGGCCGCGACGCACGCCGACATGTTGAAAAGATTCTTGGCTTGCGGTGTCGATGCGATCAGAACCTCGATATCCAACCCTGCGCTAGCGGTCGACTCACTCAAACCCTACAACGCTCTGGTAGAGCGTGACGAGGGCATCACCGAACTCGAAATGGCCAATCGGCTAACCAGCATGACCGAATACGTAAGGCAGAACGGAATTGCTGGCGTCGATCTTGCTCGCGTCGACAAGGCGACGGCCGTCATTTCCGAAGCCCTCGGGATCGCCAAGCCAAACGCCCGCGATGTGTGGACCGACGCCTATTTGCCTCCGGAACGGGATCGGATGGTAAAGCCGTAGGTTGACGCGTTTGTGTAAAGTCGCGAGGAATCCAAAATCATGGCCATGACGGAGACCGCGTCCGCGGCAGCGTCATCGCGGCCCGAAATGCCTGGTGCTTCGCCGACTCCGTACGTTGATCTTCGGAATGTGTGCCTCACATATGGTGAAGGCATTAGCCAAATATCCGCGGTCCAGGACTTAAACCTCCAAGTGAAACGCGGCGAGTTTGTTGCCATCGTCGGACCTTCCGGCTGCGGCAAATCGACCCTGATGAAGCTGGTGACCGGTCTGCTTGCGCCGACGTCCGGCTTCGTATCCGTTGCTGGGCTGAAGGTTCAGCGGCCAATCAAAGATGTCGGTATGGCGTTTCAGAACGCTACCCTCATGCCGTGGCGGACCACGTTGCGCAATGTGATGCTTCCGCTAGAGGTGGTCGAGCCGCACAAATCGCGTTTACGACGAGCGCGTGCTGAGTATGAGTCCCGCGCCGCGCGTCTCTTGCAGTCGGTCGGTCTTCAGGGTTTTGGCGACAAGCACCCATGGGAACTGTCCGGCGGGATGCAGCAACGGGCCAATCTCTGTCGCGCGCTCATTCACGAACCTCACCTTTTGATGATGGACGAACCTTTCGCTGCCCTCGATGCCTTTACGCGCGAGGAGCTGTGGTTCGTCATGCAAGATTTGTGGTTGCAGCGCCAGTTTACGGCGATCCTGGTTACGCACGACCTGCGTGAAGCCGTTTATCTTGCGGACACCGTTCATGTCATGAGTCAGCGACCGGGCAGGTTTATCTTGCGTCGCGCGATTGATCTACCGCGTCCGCGCACCCTCGCGACAACGTTTGAGCCCTACTTCGTCGCCATCGTCAAAGAACTCCACGAAATGATCGGCAGTGCGAGGACCTCGTGACGCGCTTGAACCATAGGGTCCTTCGTCTGGCATTGCCATGGCTGCTTACGCTCGCCTTTCTCGCAGTCTGGGAACTTTCATGCCGCGCTTTTCACGTCGCCGAGTTCGTCTTGCCGGCACCGAGCGGGATTGCCGCTGCGATGGTCAAGTATCACGAAGTCATTCTCGACAGCGCCTCGTGGACGCTCCTGACGACGGCGATTGGCTTCGCCCTAGCTGTGGTCTGCGGTATCGTACTTGGCCTGGCTATCGGAGCCTCAAGCTTCGTTTACAGTGGCCTCTACCCGATTCTGATCGGTTTCAATTCCATTCCCAAAGTCGCTTTGGTACCGGTCTTTGTTATCTGGTTCGGCATCGGAACCGTGCCTGCGGTTCTAACGGCCTTTGTCATTTCATTTTTTCCGATCGCGGCGAATATGGCGACCGGCATCGCTACGGTTGAACCGGAGATGCAGGATGTTATGCGCTCCCTCGGCGCCAGTAATCGCGAAATTCTCTTCAAAATCGGGATTCCACGGTCTCTGCCTTACTTGTTTGCTTCGTTGAAAGTCGCGGTGACGCTGGCATTCGTCGGATCGGTTATTTCAGAAACGATTGCGTCAAATCGCGGCATTGGCTTTTTGATGCTGGCCGCTTCTTCCCGCTTTCAAGTCGCATTGGTATTTGCGGGTGTCACCGCCGTCGCGCTTATGGGCATCCTCATGTATGCCGCATGCGCGTTCTTTGAGCAGCGAATGACTCGCTGGGCTTACCGCGCCAAGGCATAGCGTAATCAGGAATTCAGCCGCAGTTTGATAGAGCTCATCAAGAAGGGAGCGGATCAAATCAAGTGAATTTTGCTCCGTGAGCCGGCCATCGTCGTCGAATTTCTTCTTCGCTTCCGTTACGTCAACGTGAGGCGAATTCAAAGCGAACGCGTTTAGCGCGACACAGATCTGTCGAAGATGGAATTGTCCACGAGCAGTGCCGAGTGGACTGATGGTCGCTCCCATCAAGGCGCATGGCTTGCCGCTGATGGGCGGATTGGGCGGTCGTGAAGGCCATTCTAACGCGTTCTTAAGAACTCCGGAAATTGAAAAGTTGTATTCGGGAACCGCAAATAATAACGCATCCGCTGCCGCAATTCTTTGACGAAAATGAACAACTGTCTCAGGCATAGCGTGCTGCTCTACATCACTGTTATAAAATGGAAGGGGCGCGAGATCGTCAATCTCAAGCGTCACCGCCGGTGGGAGCAATGCGCTTGCCGCTCTCAGCATGCGCGAATTAAATGATCGCTGACGAAGGCTTCCCGATATTCCAAGAATGTTGACGATGGCCGATTGAACCATGAAAGCAACCTCAAAATCGGTTTATCGTCAGACTTTGCTGAGATCGAGCGTCGAGGGGGCAAACAGTGCTTCAATGTGAAGCAGTTTGGAAATCAACCCTTGCTCCAGTGTATAACGCATGAGAGTCTCAAGGACGTGGCGGTTCGCGTCTATGCCATAGCTCCAGAAGTCATACCCCATTAGCCGGCGAGCGCGCTCCAGCTCAGCGACCGGCCAGGGCAGAGTAGTGGCGAGATGGCCGATAAGACCAAGGTCTTCGAGCGCGATTTCTTTGGCCTTCGCAAAGGCCTTGAAGACGCTAACTGGAAGCCACGGGTGCTGCGCGACGAGAGAGCGTCGAATCCCGATCAAATGCATGATCGGAAAGATTTTCGTTCGTTCAAAATACGCCGCCTCGACAGGCACATAGTCGGGGAATAGCCGACCCACATTGGGAGTCCCACGCGTGAATACCGAAGGCGCACGGGCAGTCATCATCGCGTCAATCTCGCCCTTCGCCAGCATGTCGGACAAGGTCCGATCACGTGGAACTTCCTGCAAGTGGATCTCCGCTGGCAGTTTAATGGGCGTGCGCTCGCCCCGGCCGGGCTCTTCGATACCGCCGCTACGCCAAGCGATATCTTTTGCGGCGATTCCGTGTTCGTCCTGAAGGATGCCGCGTATCCACACATTGGCGGTCTGTTGATATTCCGGCACACCAACGACCTTGCCTTTTAGGTCTTCCGGCCGTCTGATGCCGCGGTCGGTTCGGATATAGATCCCACTGTGCCGAAACACCCGGGATGTGAAGGCCGGCACGCCGACGTAATGCGCGTCACCGCGTGCTACCGTGAGGGTATGGCTGCTAAGCGACATTTCAGTGATGTCAAACTCGTGATGTTTGAAGGCTCGGTGGAAGGTTTCCTCCGGTAACAGCGGAACCGCATTGATAACACAACCTTCTATCGGCGCCTGCCCATCGAAAATCGCAAACGTTCTGTCGTACAGCCCAACAGCCAAACTGAGCGCTAGCTTTGCCATGATCTACTCACTGAACGATTCCCAATCGCCGCGATGACAGCGCGTTCGATAAAGGATGACGAACTCCAGAATTGGGGACGCAGGTACGCCGGCAACGGACACCGCCCCCTTCTTCGACGATTCGAGGTCCGGATCCGATTCCGAAGAGCTTTATGTGTCTCCAGTGCGAAATGGGCCGTTCCGGAATCACCACAAATAGCCCGCGCTGCGGTTGGTCACCGGCTCGTAACCACTCGCGATACGCACGGAGCATTCTCAGTCGAGCATGACTTTGCGTGCCTTGGAGCTATCGCGGCTCCTGGCGCCCTTAG
>JASHRR010000288.1 GCA_030037185.1 Xanthobacteraceae bacterium
GTGGCGAACGCGAAGGCCAAAACAATTCCGGCCACATTTCCCATGAAATTCACGTTTGACATGATTGTCTCCATCGTTCATGCGCTGCCGCCAACAAGCGGCTTGGATTAAAAATTTGGCTTGCTCGCACCTTCTCAAAGGAACGAACCGCCGTGCGAAGGTGGATCAAAAATCCGGTGACCTCCACGATATTCCGATGCATCACCGCTCTCTGACGTGCCGGCCGCAGCATGATCTCGCGCCCGGACGGCGATCAGAAATCCGGCTTGTCGGCGACCGGAATATGCCAATCGAAATGCCGATTATTCTCGGCGCAGGGTTCCTCAATCATCGAGTGCTCGACACGCCGCCAACGGCGCGTTGCGGTCCAGGGGGCATAGAAGGCATCTGGGTCATCGACCGTGAAGACGACCTCCAGGAATCGACCGCTCCCAGTCATTCTCCAGCGCTCGACGACATGGAGCTTTTCGGTGTGCGGCGTACGGTAAAAGTCGAGGAACGTGTCGGTGTTCTGACCGATCGTGTCGATGACCAACGTGTCGCTCTCGTAGTGCCCGACCGATTCTCCGTACCAGGACGGCTCCGGATTTTCCGAATGGGGCACGTCGAGATAGATACGGCGAACCTCCTGATTTCCCTGGTAGATCATCCAGACCATTTTCGGGGTCTGCACGAAGTAAATGGGCTCGTCGCCGCCCCCATAGGCCATAAAACCCGGCACCCCCGCGGGCATGCAGCTCGAGCGCGCCGTGAAAGCAGCTTTTCCCGCGAGCACTTCGTCATTGTCTTTCCTCATCTGCTCCTTGACCCACGGCTTCAAGTTGGGGTTGCTGACATCACCGATGCGAAAAGTCGGCTGCCTGCCCCTACCGTTTGGCACGTATGGATGCGCCGGATCATCGGCCACGGGCGGTAACTTGCCGGGCACGGCGGAAAAGTTCGCACCGTTTCCGTCGGCCGATGCCCATCCCACCCCAAAGTGGAATGAGAAGTCCGGCGGAGCCGGGCTCTGTTGCGCGTAGGCGGGTACCGCCACCCACGCGCAAACGGTCCATACGCTCGCTGCCACTCTGACACGCAATGAGTCCATCGTCTGCTCCCATTTTTGTGGAATGGACCGCTTATGATGATCAGTTTACGCTGATATCGGTGCCCCACTAAAACCGTTACATGGTCGCAGTCTCGCCCGCCAAATTAAATTTTTAATGGCCGCGCCCGTTTATGTCTATCTACTGCATTTTCCTCCAGAACAGCGGTTAAGCGGTGAGATCATTTCCAGTGCAGACTTGCATGATGATCCACTACGCATGAGTCCGGAAGTGGCCCACCTCTGACGACTTGGGTGTTGCACAACGCGGCTCTTAGCTGGGGTACTTCGGACGTGTCCGCTCATGTTATCGGCCAGCCGTTGGTGGCCCAACCCCGACCAACGGTCGGACCTGTTGCGGTCGTTCGCTCGCGACCTGGTCCCGCCCCGACGAATGCAATACACGCAAGCCTATGTCTCGACGGTCTCGCATTGGTTCGGCTTGCGGCCACGCGAACTCGTGCGGCGGAACGGAAGGCTTGCCGGCCTCAAATCGCCGGACCAGCGGCATGGGCAAGCTCGATCATGTCGTCGATCACCCGGCCAGTCCATAGCATCCAGCAAAGCGCCAGCGTGCTCATGCCACACATGGCAGCGATCGCCGACTGCGGCACACGCTTGTCGTCACGACACGCCGGCGAGGTGATCGGACGCAGGAAACGAAGGACGTCACGCGACGGAAGAACCTGCGGCAGAGCATAGGTGTTCGCAAACACGATGGTCCCCTATGAAAAGCGCGATTCGCTGCGCCGCACCGCCATCAGATTCGGCCCGTATTGCTTGAACTCCGCCGCAGCCTTCTCGACAGCCTCCGGCTTCAGTGGCGGCCTCGACCCCGCCAATCCATGTTGGTCTGGCGGCGGGCTTGCAGATGGTCCACAGGGTCGACGGGGGTGGTTGCAGCTTTCGGCAATGCCGGCAGCCACAATGTCGTCGGAGAGGCCGCTATTGACGCGGTTCGCCGTCACTCACCCAAAGGGCCCTCGCCGAACAAACCTCGGCGTGGCGCCTTTGCCTGTGACTTATGCCCAAAGCGTCAGTGTTGCATCCCTGCCGTTGTGGGAGTGCCTGCCCGCTGTGCCGCAGCGCTCTGCTGCTTGACTCTGATGGTGATGACTGGCGACATGATTGGGGGCGAGAACGGTACGTGCGACCAATCGCCAAGCACGAGTTGCAAGGTGTGCTGACCGGGCGCAAGGGTCAGCGTCGTCTCGGTCTGCCCGCCACCGAAATGCATGTGCTGTGCGTCCATCGGGAGCGGCGCCTTCGCCTCTTCATCGGACAGTTTGGTATCGATCAGGAGATGATGATGCCCGGTTTTCTCCTTCTCGACGCCGGCGGGCGCAATGCCCATCCCGGTGAGTCCAAACTGCACCTTGAGCGGGCTCGTCACTGTGGCGTGATTCTTGAGATTTATGAAGTAGACCGCAGCGCCGGTTGGTGCCGGTGTCTGAGCCTGGGCCGCAATGGCCGATACCAGGATGACCGCGATCGCACCGAACCGGATAGTATGAGGATTGAGCAGCATGACAACTCTTCAGATGCTAGGGGTGGGGGTCCTCGTGGGGACGCCCGTCTGGCTTGGGCGGTGACGCTGGCAAAACGATGCCGAGGATGAGGCAAAGTCCGACCGACCGGGTGCATTGCAATTCTGCATTGCCCCATTGATCAGCACCGGGTGCCGACCGCCGCGGTCCACAACCAGGACCGCGGCGAGGCGCAAGCGCAGACAGCTCAGATTTGATCGCGAGGCAGGGACAGCGATGGCCGCTCGCGGAATGCGTGCGCCTTCATCTCTACCAGCCATCTCTATCAGCTGGGATTCTCACGCTACCCCAGCTGGTACCCGTCGCAGTGGCACCTGCCCGGTCTACTGAGGCCGCGCTCACCCGGTCAAACTTGCTGCGACGAGGTATCCTCGGTCCGCTGTGGGTTCGCTTTGAAAAAGCGAAATTCCGGCGCTATCAGCCGGCTTGATGCAACGCCTTGATTTTCCAAGATACATTGTTGGGCGGACAAGCCGCTGATTAAGAGTGACCAAACTCCCACCCCGCGAGATGAGATTCGCAGCCGCCGGGTTGCACGCTCGAGTTCGGGCCGACGGTTGCGCGGTGAGCGCGCGATCGCGTGCCCGCTCGGCGGGACACCAGCCGATTGACATAGGGGAAGTTTGGGCTGTCGGCTTTTGCGCTGGCCGGTTCGGTGGTGACGCCCGGTACCCAAAGCTCCTGTGGGCGTCTGGACGCCTCGGGGGGTTCGGTTCGGCGGCGGCTTTGTGGGCCGAGAGACCGGCGAGCTCGGTGAAGGAAGACGTCCCGCAGCGCCTCGGCGCGATCGGGTGCGGCGGCCCGTTTGCGATCGCCAGGGCGGCATTGCCGAGAACCTGACCGCGGGCCTTGGCGGCCTGCAGGGCGGCCTTGGTGCGCTCGGCGATCTTGCGGCGCTCCTGCTCGTCGCCCGCGAAGGGTGGCGGCGCGCGCGTCTGCACCCTTGCGCGCGCCCGATGGACCGGCCGGCGGCGCGGTCGGTGCCCCCGACGCGATCCACCCCCAAAAAGAAATTCGGGCGGTGTCGGGATATGCGGTGTGCCTGGGGCGAAGAATGCGCTCTCAGGCGATCACGGGCAGCCCATTGATGGCAGCTTATCCCTGGATGGCCGGCTCTTTTGGCGGGCGTCACACCCCGTGAATGTCGATATCGCGAGCTTGGACTGAATGGGCTTGTGACGCCGCCGATTGCGACTCATCTCCC
>JASHRR010000026.1 GCA_030037185.1 Xanthobacteraceae bacterium
ACTCGGGTTAGCGGTTTTTTCGCTGCTTGCGAGCGCTTCTTGCGGTCGAAGGCTGTGGATTGCTCGCCGACTGGCGCATTTTGAACTTGCCGATCGAAAAGACGACTGGCAGCCAATCATGAACAGGCTTGGGCCACCGGGACAGTCGGCCTGCTTCTTGAAATTGGATGTCTTACCGTCAAGCAATCGAGCGCGACGTTGCGACACTTCGAATCGGCTTGGGGTCCCTCCAATCCGCTTGGCGGGCACCCCCATTCACAGCGGCGGCCGGCGCGATCATTGTCTTCCCGTCGCCGATGCGACACGCCGATTTTATTGAGGGAGACAGCCATGATCCGTCCAGCCGCCGCCGTCGCTACGCCGGTTCTGCTGGCAGGGACAGATCCCGGCCTCGCTGGCCAAACGAAAACGTCACGTCCAACGCCGCCGCTCCAGCATCCAATAAGAGCAACAACCGGCTGATGATCATCAACGGCAATTCCGGCCACACCGTGCGGCTAGATTAGACTGCCCATCATATTAGCGGCGGCCTCGCCGTGCATTGCGGGATGGGAGAAAAGCAGAGAAGGTGTCAGGCCGTTCAGTGCTGTTTTTTCAGCGGCTTATGAGAAGGCTTGAAGGCCTGAGAGGCAAAACAAGCCGACCAGCCGGACTTTTAATTGTCACCGCCGTTTCCTGACGAGGCGGCGCCAGCCAACGCATTGAGCTCGCGACGAGCGCTAGCGAAAACCTTTAAGGACCTTGCGATCGGGCCGCCGGTGGGTTCGCAACGAGGCTCGACCCACCCTGCGGCAACGTCGCGCTCGCCTGCCTACTGCGTCTGCGGATGCAGCAGCAGCTTCTGCACGCGCCAGTTGGCGGTCTCTGCCACGTAGATCTCGTTCTCCGACGGGCACGCGAGCGCATGGGCGCCGGAGAATTGCTTGAGGTTGCGTCCTGAGCGGCCGATCACTCCAAGCACCTTGCCATCGAGGGTCAGCTTGAAGACGCGCCCCGGAAACGTGGATTCGCCCAGAAACATGACCTGGTTCGGACCAGGCGTCAGGCACAGCGAATTGGGCGCCCCGATCACCTGGGTGAGGCGATCGCCGGTCGGTGTATTGCCATACACCGCCTTGGTGCCGGGAACCGGCGGCACATCGACCGAGAACATGCGCAGGAACTTGCCGTCGGTATCGAACACCTGGACGCGGTGGTTCGAGCGGTCGCCCACATAGACATTGTCGTTGCGATCAATCGCGATGGCATGAACGGTGCGGAATTGACCGGGGCCGGTGCCAGGCTCGCCCCACGACTTCATCCAGTCGCCGTCCTTGCTGTACTTGGCGACGCGCGAGTTGATGTAGCCGTCGCTGATGTAGATGTTTCCCTGGGAATCCCAGGCAACGTCGGTGGGCTGCCGAAACATGCCGTCGATGGGGGGGCGCGGCGGCGTCACATGCTCCCACGGCTTTGTGTCCTCATCTGCCGACTCCTTGCGGCGGCCGAACACCCACACCACGCGGCCGGCAGGGTTGAACTTGACGATCATGTCCGAACCTTTGTCGATGGCCCATATGTTGTCGTCCTTGTCGACCCGCACGCTGTGGGCGAAGGACCACGCGTACAGTCCCTTGCCGATCTCCCGCACAAACTGGCCGTTGGCGTCGAATTCGAGAAGCTGCGCGGCGGCCGGCGCGTAGGCCGAGCCGGTGGCGCTGTTTGAGCGCGTGAACACGAACATATGGCCCTTGGAATTGACGGCCACGCCCGGCACCTCGCCGAAATTCATGCCGTCCGGCAGCTTCGGAAAGTCCGGCACCGAATCGAAGGCGATTTCAGGTGCGGTCTGCTGGGCAACAGCCGGCCCTGCCAGCAGCGCAAAACATGCGATCATGAGTGCTTTCATCAGGTCCCTCCCTCGTCGAGCCGCGAGCCTTTGCGCTTCGCGGGTCAATCCGCCGTCTTGTAGCGCCGGGCGCCATTGGCGTCCACCGCCGGGCTCCTGTTCTGCCGCCTGCGCGAGGGCAGGCAGGCCGGCACGAGGCGACACAACTTGGTGTAAAATGTCCCGTGCTGCCTTTTTGAAGTCCAGGATCGTGAGCCCAACCGGCTATGTGCTCCAGCGCACCCACGACCGGCGCCATTTTTCTCCAACTTGTAGCGGCCCGGTTTCCTCGATAGGGTCGATCCGACCTGAATGTTCCAGATCGAAATATCATGCAAATCCGCGACGGAATCGCTGAGGCAATCGGCAACACGCCCCTCATCAAGCTCAAGCGCGCATCGGAACAAACCGGCTGCACCATTCTCGGCAAGGCCGAATTCATGAATCCCGGCCAGTCGGTCAAGGATCGCGCGGCGCTGTTCATCATCGAGCAGGCGGTGAAAAGCGGCGAGCTCCGCCCGGGAGGTGTCATCGTCGAGGGCACGGCCGGCAACACCGGCATCGGCCTGGCCCTGGTGGGCAATGCGCTCGGCTTCCGCAGCGTCATCGTCATTCCCGACACGCAGAGCCAGGAGAAGAAGGATATGCTGCGCCTATGCGGCGCCGAGCTTGTCGAAGTGCCGGCGGTTCCGTATTCGAATCCCAACAACTACGTCAAGGTTTCCGGACGGCTTGCCGACGCGTTGGCAAAGACTGAGCCGAACGGGGCGATCTGGGCCAATCAGTTCGACAACATCGCCAACCGCGACGGCCACGTGCAGACGACCGGCCCCGAAATCTGGAGCCAGACCGGCGGTAAGGTCGATGGCTTCACGTGCGCGGTAGGCACCGGCGGAACGCTCGCGGGTGTCGGCATCGCCCTCAAGGAGCGCAATCGGTCCATCAAGATCGCTCTCGCCGATCCGTTCGGCGCCGCGCTCTACAGCTACTACACGGCCGGCGTGCTCAAGTCCGAAGGCTCCTCAATTACCGAAGGGATCGGCCAAGGCCGCGTCACCAGGAACCTCGAAGGAGCGCCGATCGACATCGCGTATCGGATTTCCGATGCGGAAGCGGTGGCGCTTATTTTCGACTTGCTCGAGCACGAGGGCCTCTGCCTTGGGGGATCGTCAGGAATCAATGTCGCCGGTGCGATCCGGCTGGCGCGCGATCTTGGGCCGGGGCACACGATTGTGACCATCCTTGCCGATTATGGTACGCGCTATCAGACGAGGCTGTTCAACCCGCAGTTTCTGCGCGGCAAAGGACTGCCGGTGCCCGCCTGGCTGGAGCGCAAATCAACCGTGAAGATCCCATTCGAGCCCACATGATGGCGTCTTGATGTCCGAGCGCGTCGGCAATCGCCGCTCTCACCTCATGCCGGCGTTGTCGCGGGCATCGGGCGTCTGTGCTGCCTGCTGCCTGCCGGCCCGCCAAGGCGGGCAGGCAGCGCGAAGGCGTGGATGGCCGGGCCAGCCCCGGTCACGACGTGAATGACTGTTCAATGGCGGAAACCGGCTGTCATGATCGCTCCTGCGCCACATCCTGTTTCAAAATGGCTCGTCACCACCGAGTGGCTGGCCGCCAATCTCGGCACCCCCGGCGTGGTCGTGCTTGACGGCTCATTTTATTTGCCGGCCATGCAGCGTGATGCGGCGGCAGAATATCTTGCCGGGCACATTCCCGGCGCAATCCGCTTCGACATCGACGAGATCGCCGATCATTCGACCGATCTGCCTCATATGCTGCCGTCGACCGCCGACTTCGCGGCGGCGGCCGGCAAGCTTGGCGTCAGCGACCGAGACACGATCATTGTCTACGACGGCCACGGCATTTTTTCATCGCCGAGGGTGTGGTTCACGTTCCGCCTTTTCGGCGCCGATAATGTGTTTGTCCTCGAAGGCGGCCTTCCCAAGTGGAAAGCGCAAGGCGGTGCGCTCGAGAGCGGGCCGGTTACGCGTCCCGCAAAGACATTCAGTGCGCGCAAGCGCGGCGACATCGTCGCCTCGCTCGCCCAGGTGCGGCAGGCGCTCGCTTCCGGCAGCGCTCAGATCGTCGATGCGCGGTCGCCGGAGCGCTTTCGCGGCGAAGCACCGGAACCGCGACCGGGCGTCCGCTCCGGCCACATTCCGGGTTCCTACAACGTGCCGTCCAGTGCGATTGTGAAAGACGGCTGGCTGGTGCCGCGCGCCGAGCTCAGACAGGCCTTTGCGGCCGGCGGCGTCGACCTCGACCGGCCGATCATAACGAGCTGCGGCTCCGGCGTCTCCGCCGCGATCCTGTGGCTCGCCCTCGACGCCATCAACCGACAGCCGGCTGCCCTCTATGACGGCTCCTGGTCTGAATGGGGCGCGCGCAACGATCTGCCGGTTGCCACCGGGACGGATTGACGGTCCGGTTGTGCGCCGGTCGCTGTCGGGCCGGCCGGCTCGCACCTTGCGCGCTCAACGCGGATGCCGGCAACAAGGTGGGCGGCCCGCGAGACGATCTGATCTCGCCCGCAACGCTGCTGCTAAACTAATGCAAGATCTGGCTGAGGAAAAGCTTGGTGCGTTCGTGCTGCGGGCTGGCGAAAAACGGTGCTGGCTCATTGACTTCGATGATCTGACCGGCGTCCATGAAGACGATGCGGTTTGCGACCTGCCGCGCGAAGGTCATTTCGTGGGTCACGACCAGCATTGTCATGCCATCGAGCGCGAGCGCCACCATTGTGTCGAGGACCTCCTTGACGGTTTCCGGGTCGAGCGCCGAGGTTGGCTCATCGAACATCATGAGTTTCGGACTCATGCAGAGCGCCCTGGCGATCGCCACCCGCTGCTGCTGGCCGCCGGACAGCTGGTTCGGATATTTTGCCGCCTGCTCGGGAATCTTCACCCGCTCGAGAAAATGCATCGCGCGCTTTTCGGCTTCCCGCTTCGGCATGCCCTTCACCTGGATGGGCGCCAGCGTACAGTTCTCGAGAACGGTGAGGTGGGGAAACAAGTTGAAATGCTGAAACACCATGCCGACCTCGCGACGGATCGCATCGACGCGCCGGACGTCGCGGGTAAGCGCCATGCCGTCGACGACGATGTCGCCGCGTTGAAAGTCTTCAAGCCGGTTGATGCAGCGCAACAAGGTGGACTTGCCGGACCCGGATGGTCCGCAGATGACGATGCGCTCCCCGCGGTCAACTCTAAGATTGATGTCGGCCAGCACGTGAAATTCCCCGAACCATTTGTGCAGACCGATGATCTCCACCGCGCAGGCGTCGCTCGCCGAGGGCCCGCTGATGCTCATCGCCGTTCTCCTGTCGAAAGCCTCTTCTCGATGCCGGTCGCATATCTCGACATCGCGTAACAGCACACGAAGTAGACCACGGCCGCGAATATATATCCTGTTGCGCTCGTGACCGGCGTCGACCACTTGGGATCGGCGCGCGCAACTTCGATGGTTTTCAGGAAGTCGAAGATGCCGACAAAGAATACCAGCGTCGTATCCTTAAACAGCGCGATATAGCTGTTGACGATATTGGGAATCGTCACCTTGAGCGCTTGCGGCAGGATGATGAGGCGCAGCGTCTGCCAGGGCGACAGACCCAGCGCGTGGGCGGCCTCATATTGCCCCTTCGGCATGGCCTGCAAACCGGCGCGTACCACCTCGGCCATATAGGCGGACGAGAACAGCGCCACTCCCACCAGCGCGCGCAGGAGCTTGTCCGGCGACCAGGAATCCGGAACGAACAACGGGAGCATTACGCTTGCCAGGAACAGCACCGTGATCAACGGCACGCCGCGAATAAATTCGATGAATAGGGTCGACAGCAGCCGCATCGCCGGCAGCGCTGAACGCCGTCCCAGGGCGAGAACGACGCCGATCGGCAGCGATACAACAATGCCGACAGCCGCAACCACGATGGTCACCGTGAAGCCGCCCCACAGCGCGGTGTCGACGAGCGGCAGCCCGACAGGTGCGAAGCCGTGCAGCAGCACCAGTGACGCAACCGGCAGAAAGGCAAAAAAATAAATCGCGCCGATATCGCGCCGCGGCGCCTCGAGCCATAACAGCCACGCGGTCCCGAACCCCAGCATGGCGAAAAACATGTCGACGCGCCAGCGGCCCGCGATGGGATAGGAGCCGTACACCAAGTAGGCAAGGCGATCGCCGATAAAGGCCCAGCACGCGCCAACCTCCGGTCGCTGCGCGCTGGCAAGGCAGGCGTCGCGGTCCGGGCCGGTCCAGCTCGCCTTGACAATAAGGAAATCGATGAGGGGCGGCACGCTCCACATCAACAGCAGGACGATCAATATCGTCATCAGCGAGCTGCCGAGGTTTGGAAACAGGCGCTCCCTCAACCACGCCAGCGCGCCGGCGGTCGCGAGCGGCGGCGAGACGGCGGCAGGCGGGGCGGTGCGCACATAGGCCACGGCATTGCTGTTGGTCGTCGGCACGGGTGCGGCGGTCGGTGCATCCATTGCGATCACCGTTCGACCAGCGCGTAGCGCGCATTATAAAGGTTCATCAGCAGCGACGTGACCAGGCTGAAACTGAGATACACCAGCATGGTGATGACGATAACCTCGACCGGCTGGTTGGTTTGGTTGGCGACCGTCCCGGCGAAGACCTGCACGAGGTCAGGGTAGCCGATGGCAACCGCAAGCGAGGAATTCTTGGTGAGGTTCAAATATTGACTGGTGAGCGGCGGGATGATCACACGCATGGCCTGGGGAATGACGATCAGGCGCAACGTCTGCGGCCGGCTCAGGCCGAGAGCCTGTGCGGCTTCGGTCTGGCCGCGCGAAACCGACATCAGCCCGGCACGCACCACTTCGGCGATGAAGGCAGCCGTGTAGACGACGAGGCCAAGCACCAAGGCGACAAATTCCGGCAGCACTTCCAACCCGCCGCGAACATTGAAGCGGCCGATTTGCGGGTAATCGAACTCGATCCGCGTTCCCGCCACAACAGAGACGATAACCGGGAGCGCACCCACGATCAACAAGGTGAAGGCCACTCGAACGCCAGGCGCTCGCCAAAAGCCCTTGTTGCGTGCCGCCATCTTGTTAACCGCCACGGCTAACAGAACCGCCGCCGCGAGCGTGGCAACCATTTGCGCACCGCCAGTGAACAGCGGCCGCGGCAGGAACAGGCCACGGTTGTTAAGAAGAACGCCGCCGGGCAGGAAAAAACTCGCTGCAAACTCGGGCAGCGCCTTGAGGACCGCATAGTACCAGAACAGCAGCTGAAGCAGCAGCGGCACGTTGCGGATCAGTTCGACGTAGCAGGTTGCAAGCCGTTCGAGGAGAAAGTTCCTCGACAGGCGGGCGATGCCAATCGCGAAGCCAAGCATCGTTGCCAGCACGATGCCCGCCGCGGCAACGACGAGAGTGTTGAGGAGGCCGACCCAGAATGCCCGCCCGTAGGTCGAGCTCTGCGGGGAATAGTCGATCAACGTTTGGCTGATATCGAACCCTGCCGTAACATTCCAAAAGCCGAATCCGGAAGCCACGTGCGACCGGGCGAGGTTATCGGCCGCGATCTGGATGGCGAGGTAGGCCAAACCGGCAAGCGCCGCGCAAATTGCGATCTGCAGAGCGATCCCGCGATATTTCGGATCGCGATAGAAGGGGACGCCAGGGGCGCTCTCCCATCGCTGTACCATTGTTCGCCCCGGGCGCGAAAATCAGCGGATCGGCGGTGCGTACTGCACTCCTCCCTTGGTCCACAGTGCATTCAGGCCGCGAGCGATCTTGAGCAGAGAGCCCTGCCCGACATTGCGCTCGAATACTTCGCCATAGTTGCCGACCAGCTTGACAATGCGATAGACCCAATCCTTGGTCAATCCGAGCTGCTCGCCGAAATTTCCCTCGGTGCCGAGCATCCGCCTGACTTCCGGATTCTCGGATTTCATCTGCTCATCAAGGTTTTTTTGATTGACGTTGAGCTCTTCGGCATTGAGCATTGCGAAATGTACCCATTTGACGATGTCGAACCAC
Organism: Xanthobacteraceae bacterium; assembly: GCA_030037185.1. The sequence continues at coordinate 7,882 of JASHRR010000026.1, forward strand.
TGGTCGTCGCCCTGACGAACGAACGGCCCGAGCGGCTCCTTGGAGATGATCTCCGGCAGCACGACGTGGTCATCGGCCCTCGCGAGCTTAAGGCGCGAGCTGTAAAGCCCCGATGCATCGGTCGTAAAGGCGTCGCAGCGGTTGGTTTCATAGGCCTTTAAGGCTTCGTCGAGGCTTGCAAAGGTGACCGTCTTGAGCCGCATACGGTTGGCGCGAAAATAATCCGCCAGGTTGAGCTCGGTGGTGGTGCCCTGTTGCACGCAGATCGCCGCGTCGTTGAGTTCGAGCGCCGAATTCACCTTCAACGTCTTGCGCACCATAAATCCCTGGCCGTCATAATAGTTAACGCCGGTGGCATTGAGTCCCTGAGCGTCGCGCGATAACGTCCACGTCGTATTGCGCGCCAGAACGTCAATATCGCCGGTCTGCAACGCCGCGAAGCGGTTGGCCGCGGTTGTCGGAATGAATTTCACCTTATTGGCATCGTTGAAGATTGCAGCCGCGATGGCGCGGCAGAAATCGACATCGAGGCCGGTCCAATTCCCCTGAGAATCGGGCAGGCCGAAGCCCGGCAACTGGCCGTTGGCGCCGCAGTTGACAACACCCCGCTGCTTGACCGTGTCCAGCGTTGCGGCAGCGGCGCTGCCCGCGGCCGCAAATGCCACCACAGCCGCGCACAGCGCCCGGGCAATCTGCTTCATTTCGAACCTCCTGATTTGACCGCACCGCCGTGCAAACCCCGCAAGGGGCCAAAATTCGCGGACAGCCCCATGTGGTCATGGCCGGCTTGCCCCGCGCTGCGCCCTCTCCCCCGCCCAAGCCCGCCGCTGGCACAACGCTAACGGGACCCGGCGCTGGCGCCAGGAGTGCTGCTACTGTTTGTCCGGCTCGCCGGCAAGAGGCCAGGGAGCAGGCGGCGCGGCAATGAAGCTCCCCTGCACCCGGTTCTTCACGCCCGCATGCTGCTCGCAGCTTCCGATGTTTGCCATCCAGCCGCTATCTAGATGCCGATTGTCACCTAAGGTCAAGGGCTTGCGGGGTCAAGGCTTGACGAAACCGCATCCGCCCGACCAAATGCCTGTTTTCATGGCGACGGAGGCTTGCTGGCGGGAGCTGTCATCGCGCACCAAGGCAATGAGGCCGGAACCCGGCTAACGGCCGATGCCGTTGAGAGGCGGCTTTTGACCAGAAAGGAGAGAAACCCCAGGGTTACCGGGGTAAGTTTGCGACGGTTTCGAGCGAGGTTGCAGAGTTCGGACTTTCGAAGGCAAGACTTAATACTTAAAGACAAGCCCCGAATAGCACGACCGAGGGGAGACTGCCCGCAAGGGCAGACGTCACAAGGCCTGTAAGGGCAAAGTTGAGGAGACGAAGTTGTCGGTATTCGTTCTCGATAGGCGTAAGCGGCCGCTGTTGCGGTGTCCTGAGAACAGGGCTCGCCTGCTTCTCGAGCGCGGCCGTGCAGGCCAGCATGCACACCCTCTCGGGCACCCTTGGGCACCTCGGCAGGCACCAGGTCGCCGGTCTGAAAGCCGCGAACTCGCCTGGCGCAAGTGTAACAACCACGCGAGAATCCATGGCGATGCGGATTGGTGTGCCGGTAATCCCCGCGCCAGGTCGCCTTTATTTCCCGTTGCGGCGCGTGTCACCGGCTCTGTCAGAGTCAACAAGGCTGACGGAATCAACGCCAAGTACTGCAAACTTCTTCACCGCGCGGACGGCTGTCGTTATGCCCCGCGCTTCCTCTGCGGCCGAGCGAGCGCTCCGGCCGGAGCATCCGCGCGGAGGTTCTGGTGACGCGCAAAAACGCCGGCAAACATGATCGCAATCGGGGGGCAGCGACGCGGCTTGCCAATGCGGGGCGCGATCCTTTCGCCCATCATGGCTATGTCAACACGCCCGTCTATCATGCCTCGACATTGCTCTATCGGAGCGCGGAGGATTACATCGCCCACCGCGGTCCCTACCAATACGGCCGGCGCGGCACACCGACCTCGGAGGCCCTGGCGACCGCGCTGGCCGACATCGAGGGGCCGCAATGCGAGGCGGTCGCGCTGTTGCCGTCGGGGCTTGCCGCCATTTCGGCGGCATTGCTGTCGGTTGTGCGAGCAGGCGACCATATTCTCGTGACCGACAGCGCTTATGGTCCGACACGCACGTTTTGCGACGTCATCCTCCCCCGCTACGGCGTGACGTCGACATACTACGATCCGACGATCGGCGCCGGCATCACGTCGCTCATGCGCCCCAACACGGTCGCGGTCTTCCTCGAAAGCCCCGGTTCGCTGTCATTCGAAATCCAGGATGTTCCCGCGATTGCCGCCGCCGCCCATGCACGCAATGCCGTGGTACTCATGGACAATACCTGGGCAACCCCAATCCATTTTCGCGCGCTCGAAAAAGGCGTCGATCTCTCGATCCAGTCCGGCACCAAATACATCGGCGGCCATTCGGACGTGATGCTCGGCGCGGTCGCCGCCACGACGTCAACCTGGATGCGTCTTAAGGAAACGGTATTCGAAATGGGCCTGTGCGTCGGGCCGGACGATATGTTTCTCGGTTTGCGCGGATTGCGGACCATGGGGGTGCGTCTCGCCCAACATTACGCTTCCGGAATGAAGGTCGCGCGCTGGCTCGAAGCACGCCCCGAGATATTGCGCGTGCTTCATCCGGCGATCGAGAGCCATCCCGGCCACGCGATCTGGAAACGAGATTTCAGCGGCGCCTGCGGGCTCTTTAGCGTCGTGTTCAAACCCGCCCCGCTCGAAGCGGTGAACACCTTCCTTAACAAGCTGACCCTGTTCGGCATCGGCGCCTCTTGGGGAGGCTTCGAGAGCCTCGCGATCCCGTTCGACTGCACGCCGGTTCGCTCCGCGACGCGGTGGGCGCCCGGTGGCCCCACTGTTCGCTTCCACATCGGACTCGAGGACGTTTGCGATCTCATCGCCGACCTTGAAGAAGGCCTCGCGGCTTTCGCCGCGAAGGTGTCGGGGCCCGATTCGCCGAAGGCTTGCGGAGAGCCCTCGCGGTAACCCCGACCGGCCGTCATGCGGGCAATCGCGCGTTGACGCACATCCGCCCACTTTGTCGCGTGGTTGTATCCGCGCGGCCCGCAAACGGCGCGACTGCCGGCAGACGTGGGGGACTGCGCTGCGGTTGGCCGGTTGCGAGCAGCGCCGCAGCTGTCGAGGGCGACGTCGCTGCCCGATTGCGGGCACCGCCAGCAGGGTGACCACGCGGGGTGCCCCGATGTCGCGATGCTGCGATCCGCCAGATTGGCCGAACCGCGCGGCTAGTCGAGCCGCGTATGATCCCGCGAGGTGGGATCGCTCAGCCGATAGCCGACGCCCAGTTCCGTCAGCAGGATTTTAGGCCGATTTGGATCAATCTCGATTTTCTGGCGCAGCTTGCGCACGAAGATCCGCAAGTACTGCGTGTTGTTGACATGCGCCTGCCCCCACACCGACTTGAGCAGGTTCTGGTGAGTTATCACTTTCCCCGGGTGCTGCGCGAGCACCTGCAGCAAGCGATACTCTTTGGGCGTAAGATTAAGCCGCTTACCGTCGAGTTCCACCGTGCGCGCCGCAAAGTCGATGACAAGGCGATCCAGCCGCAGCGCGCTCTCGCCGTCCTTGCGCTCGCTTTGACGCCGCAGCACGACCTTGGCTCGCGCCAATAACTCCGACATAAAAAACGGCTTGACGACGTAATCGTCGGCGCCGAGTTCAAGCAATTTGACCTTTTCGGCCTCCCCGGCGCGGACCGACAAGATGATCACCGGCACCCCGGACCATCCGCGAATGCGCTCCAGCAATTCCGACCCGTCGATGTCGGGCAGGGCCAGGTCCAGAATCACGAGGTCGATAGGATGCAGCGTGATCTCGCGCAAAGCATCATTGCCGTTCGCCGCCTCAGTCACCCGATAGCCGCCGAGCTCCATGCCGGCTCGCACAAACTGGCGGATTTGCGCCTCGTCATCGACAACAAGTACGTGTTGCTCGCCGTCCGTCATGTTACTCCTTATCGTTCTCCTTCATCGGCAAGGGCAAGCGAACCGTGACCGTCATACCCCTGTTGACGCCTTCACTGGTTGCCTCAATGGTTCCGTTATTGGCAGCCACGAAAGCGCTGGCGATCCAGTATCCCAATCCGAGGCCCGAAGTCACCTGGGAGTGGCGATTCCCACGAAAGAACTTCTGTCCAAGCAGAGTATGGTCGTCGGCGTCAAGGCCAGCGCCCTGGTCAATGACCGAAATCACGAAATGCCCCGAGTCAAGATAGCCGCGCACGTTGATGGTTGATTCCGGCGGCGAATATTTCGCCGCGTTGTCGAGGATTTGCCCCAGCGCCCGTTCCATCAGCACCGAATCGATACGCAGCAGAACGAGTTCCTCCGGAAGCGCGACCTCGACGATGCGGCTCGTCAGGCGGTTGCGGCAGCGCTGAAGCGCCGCATTGATGAAGTCGGCCGGCTCGGCCCACTCCAGCTTTGCCTGCAGGCCGTTGCTGCTGATGCGCGAGGCGTCGAGAATATTCTGGATTTCGACATTGAGCCGCTCGGATTCCTGATGGATCAGCGCCGCCAGCTTCTTCAGGCGGGCGTTGCCGGTAATCTCGGGAGCCAACGACAACACCGTCGACGCGCCGAGGATCGAAGACAAGGGCGTGCGCAATTCATGCGACACCGAGCCGATCAGGGCCTCGCGAAACTGCTCGGTCTCGGCCCGCGTGCGCGCCTCCGAGATCGTGCGGGCTAACCCCAGCCGTTCGAGCGACAATCCGGCGTCGGCGATCAGAGCGACGACGCGTGCGCGCAGTTCAGCGAACACCTCGGACGGACGACCGAGATCGACCGCGATCACCCCGAAGTCCGCCGCATTGGTCGACACCGGGCGCACCAACCAGGCGCTGCCGCGATGATCGTCGACGACGATGCCCTTCGAGCCGTCGGTTCCGACGGCCGGAAGCTTGCTCACAGCCTCTGTCACGGCCTGGGGAATTTCGACGTCGCCAAGTCGCTCCGATTTTGCCTCGAGCGTCCCAAGCGAGTCAAACAGCAGAACCTTGCGGCCCACCAGCGTTTCCAAATGCTGTTGCATGGCCTCGAAGATTCCGGCCGGCGAATTGGCGGCGGAAATCCGTTGCGAGAACGTATATAGGTCGCGGATCTCGTTCTCTCGATAGAGCGCGCGAGCGGCATCGCGGCGCGTCCTCGACGCCAGATAGCCAAGCACCAAAGACACAACAAGGAAGACGATGAGACCAAGGATGCGCGATCGTTGATCAGGGCCAGTGATATAGAATGGGCTGTAGTAGAACAAGGACACCGTCGCCGCGCCGCCGATGGCCGTTATGGCGGCAGACAGCGGGCCCCAGCGGATCGCTGCGACGACGACCGGAATGAGGAAGGTCAATGAAACTGGCGGCAGCTCTTCGATATAGCGGGTCAACAGAAGAACGGCGTCAGTGGCGACGATGAAAGCGAGCGCCATGATGACCCCGGTGACGCCGCCAGGGGCCATTGCTTTACGCATCCAGATGGGCGCAGAGTCCCGGTATTTCTTGACGTAGGCCTTAACAACAGCCAACGTCAGGCGCCGGCCATCAAGACGCGATCGGGCTCGGTCTTCCGGTAACGGCAACGCGGATCTCTCAACGCTCATGCCCGATATGAGAACGCGTTGCGAACAATAGTCAATCAGAGATTTTCGCCAGCCCTGCGTTACCATCCGGCGTCGGGGACGGTCCGCGAGAGGCGATTGCCCCGAGAGGATTATGATACCAACGCGGCCTTTCGTTCGCGAAAAACAAAGTAGACATTTCGCAAATAGACGAACAGGCCAAATCCTTGGCCAAGGATGAAGACGGGGTCGCGGATGTAAAGCGCATAGCCAAACAACAGCATGCCGCCACCAATCGAGAACAACCAGAACGCGACCGGGATTACGCTGCGGCCGACCCGTTCGGACGCGATCCACTGGACGACGAAGCGCATTGCAAACAGCGACTGTCCGGCATAGCCAAGCAGCACCCACCAGTTCAGCTGCAAAAAGAACACGTTCTGCAAATAGTCGCCGACCGCGTGAGACAAACTAACCAGCATCGCGAGAAACCTCCGAAACGAGCGGCACACGTTTTCGTCGCCGTACGAGCCACCACACCCCCGCAAGGTCGAGAATGCCGACCCACAGGCGATCCCACAGACCATAATTTGAGGCGCCGTGCAGGCGCGGCCGGTCGACCACATCCACATAGGCGACCTTGTAACCCTCGCGCCGCACCAGCGCAGGAAGGAAGCGGTGCACGGCGTCGAAATAGGGAAGCGCCAGAAAGACCTCGCGGCGAAACGCCTTGAGCCCGCAGCCGGTATCGCGGGTGCCGTCGCGCAAAATCGCCCTGCGCGCCGCATTGGCAACTCGCGATTGAAACTGTTTGAACCCGGTGGCCCTGCGACCGACGCGCTGGCCAGCCACAAGCCCGACCGCGGGATCACGCTCCAGCGCGGTTACCAGAGCGGGCAGAAAGGCCGGATCATTCTGGCCGTCCCCGTCAAGCGTCGCGACGATCGGGGCGCGCGCCGCGGTCACCCCGGTGCGCACCGCCGCGGACTGGCCGCACGAAACTGCGTGCTTGATTTGGCGCAGCGAACGGTGAACCCTCATCAGCGCCCGGAGCTCGGCTTCGGTATCGTCGCCCGATCCGTCGTTGACATAAATGATTTCGTGCGGCGCAAACGCGCACAGCGCCCGCACGATCTCGTCGACCAGCGGCGCGATATTGCCGGCTTCATTGCGCGCCGGCACAACGACCGAGAGGCGCGGCGCCGGCGCATCGGACGGAACGGATCTGTCCTCAGCCATCAACAAAATTCGCTTCTTCTGCGCGGCATATTCCTTGCCGCCCCCTGCCGCGTTTGGCTGCGTGCGGCGCAGAGACCGGATCGCCCAGCTGCCGGATGAGGGGCCTCTCCGCGAGTTGCGCTTTCCGTCTGAGCCTGGGGACTAGCTCTCCGCTGCAAGCGGTGGCGTGGCATCCTCGCAGCGGCAGGGAGGTGGCGTTCTTACGAGGCAATGAGCGCGCCGGCAACCTGTTTGATTCGCCGTGGC
>JASHRR010000289.1 GCA_030037185.1 Xanthobacteraceae bacterium
GACGGCTTGGGCAGCGCGAGGGAGCCGTTCGACGATCTCGTCGACGAATTCAAACGCCAGTTTGGATCCGAGGCGGAGATCGGCCTGAACAAAGTCGAGCCGGAGCAGTGCCCTGCCGTGAATTTTCTCTATCGCACCAGGAATCAACCCGGTGCGGCGCCCCGGCTCGACATTGTCACGACAGGACTGGTGCAGGACCCTCCGGTGCTATCGGGCTTAGTCACCGAGTTTGGCGACCGGCATATTGAGGTTTTGCTGATCCCCGACGATGGATACGTGTGGAGCGTGACCGAGCGTCTTAAGCCGACCAGCAACGGCAAGACCTTCAGCATCGGATTAAACAAGATTGCGGGGCCACCGCGGCCGATGCTCGTGTTTGCGATCGCGTCATCAAAGCCGTTGCAGACGCTGAACTTGCCACCGGACGCGCGCGCCGCGGAGGTTTTTCCCCGGCTGCTCACTGAAGCATTGCAGCGCAGCCTGACGCTCAACGTCCGCGCGAGATTTTTCCTGCTTGAGTGAGGTCCTGACGAACCCATCGAGGTGGCTTCTGATGCGTCAGGCAGTCTCCGTAGCGACGAGACCGGAGCACAGGGGTGACCCTTGTGATCGCCTGTTTGCCCAAATCAAGCCTGAAATCGGTGCTCCTTCCGAGCCTATCGGGTTGGCGCAGGCGAATCACGTTAACGTCGCGTGGGATCGAGCTTTTACCTGCGCCCCACGATCAGGATATTGAGATCGCGGGTGGGCGTGAAATCGCTTGTCCGCAACTCGAATACGGTCGGGGAAATCTTCTTCACGCCGTCGCCGCAGAAGCTGACGATGCGATCGGGCTCGCCCTTATCGACGACAAGATGAAAGGCCTTGATCGGCCCGGCCCAGTTGGCACCGGTCTTCAACACGTAGCTGATTCGCCTTTCCACGATCCCGGCCTTGTTGGCCTCGCCGGGGCCGGCAAGCCGGTCGATCGACCGCAGGAAATCCTCGAGGATGCAGTAGTTCGTCTTGTAGCGCTGGACTTCGGATTCGAGCGCCTTGTTCTGGCGCAGCCCTTGGCGCAGCACCGAATCGAAGCTCAAGCCGACGCTGGTGCGGTAGCGGTGCTCCACCGCTACCGGCTTTCCGGGCGGAAACGACTGCTGGCGCACCACCGAGGTTTTCAGCGTCCAGGTCGGCTCATAGAGCGGCTCTCCCTTATCATTGGTGCCGGATTGGGTGAGGAGGCCCGCTGCGACGGCGCGATCGCGCGTTTGCTGTGGCAGTTCGTTGATCTTGAGCTGGCGGGCGCCGATGGGCAGGGGCGCAATCCCCATGTCACGCAGCCTCGCCGTGACATCTTTGCTGTCGAGCGTCGCCCGCTGATTGATCGTGAAGTTGATTGGCTTGCCGTCGATCTTGGTGGAAAAACCGACAAAGTTGACCGGATCGCCGGTCGGGAAGGCGATGTTCGCGCCGTCCGCCAGGTCGATATCGGGCAACGGAAACGCGACTGTGAGGGTGACCGGACTGGCGCTCTGGTTGAGAAACACATAGCGCACCGTGACGTTGTCGGGCGTAATGGTGAGGTCTTCGGATTCGATCGAAACGTCCGCGTTCTTGGTGAAGATGAGCCCGCCCACCGCCAGCTCCGCCGAACTATCGTTGGCCTGCGACAGCGAAGCCCCTGCATCCCAACCCGCCGCGGCGCAGGTCGCCAGCAGAGCGGCGAAGTAGCGTTTCATGCCCGACCTCTCGCATGCCTGGAAGGCGAGCCCCCTCCCCTACCCTCCCCGCATGCTGGGGGGAATAGGTTTTTTTGAAAGAAACTCCCGGCACCGGCGGCGCGTCGCTGCATTAGTTGCACGGCACGCACGCAAGGTTCAACCGGCGCCGCCGCACGGGCGCAAACAACGCAAAATCCCGCCAAATTTTTCTCCGCAGCGGTGGCGTATCAGAACCGGCAAAGTTGGTGCCGAGTCGGGGCTTGATTGCAACACGTGATTGGGCAATTTGCCGGAAGTTTAAGGCCTATTATAATGTTTGCCCGCCGCTCGCCGTCCGATCGCATGTCCCGCCGCGCCCCCGCCTTCGTCTGCCAGAACTGCGGCGCCGTGTTTGGCCGCTGGCAGGGCAAGTGCGATTCGTGCGGCGCATGGAACACCATCTCGGAGGAGGAGGGCCCGGTCACACCCGGCCCCGGCAAGCCCTATCGCAAGGGCCGGCCGCTCATGCTTCATCCGCTTGCCGGCGCGGCCGATCTTGCCCCGCGCACGCCGTCCGGCCTGACCGAGCTTGATCGCGTCACCGGCGGCGGATTCGTGCGCGGCTCCGTGCTCCTCGTAGGCGGCGATCCGGGCATCGGCAAATCGACGCTCCTGATCCAGGCTGCCGCCGCCATCGCCCGTGCAGGCCACCGCGCCGTCTACATTTCCGGCGAGGAAGCGGTTGGGCAAGTGCGGCTTCGGGCCGAACGATTGGGACTGGCGCAGGCGGCAGTCGAGCTTGCCGCCGAAACCACGGTCGAGGACATTGTCGCCACGCTCTGCGAGGGGGCAACGCCGCGCCTCGTGGTGGTGGATTCGATCCAGACCATGTGGACCAGTCAGATCGAGTCAGCGCCCGGCACCGTGAGCCAGGTACGCGGTTCAGCCCAGCTCCTGATCCGCTATGCCAAGCGTTCGGGTGCCGCTGTCATCCTTGTCGGCCATGTCACCAAGGACGGCCAGATCGCCGGCCCCCGCGTGGTTGAGCACATGGTGGACGCCGTGCTCTCCTTCGAGGGCGAAGGGGCCCACCTGTTTCGCATCCTTCGTGCGGTGAAGAACCGCTTCGGCCCCACCGATGAGATCGGCGTGTTCGAGATGACCGGCGGCGGCCTGCGGGAGGTCGCCAACCCGTCGGCGCTGTTCCTGTCGGAGCGCGATCTCGGCGCACCCGGAACGGCTGTGTTCGCGGGCATCGAGGGGACGAGGCCGCTGCTGGTGGAAATGCAGGCGCTGGTGGCGCCGACCATCCTCGGCACGCCGCGCCGTGCCGTGGTGGGCTGGGACCACAACCGCCTCGCCATGGTGCTTGCCG
>JASHRR010000290.1 GCA_030037185.1 Xanthobacteraceae bacterium
TCGAAACCAATGACAATATTTCCGCCGCGTCCGTATAATGCGGCCACGGTGTGCAGCTGCCAACGGTGGTCATCCGCGTCGGTGTGCGATTCCCCCAGCAGCACGACTGAACTCTTTGCCACGAGATCGCCAAACAGCTGCCCCCTGTCGATGGATTGCCCCGTTTTCAGGTCGATCCAGCCGCCGGGGGTGGCGCAGGCAGAGGCCGTTTCGGCCGGCGACGCGCTGGAACTCGTCTGAGCCGCAGACGGGGCGATGACCGCAGCAGCCAACATCGCGGATAACGCCCAAGTCCAAAGCCTCGATGTTCGCATCGCGGAGGCCGAATGGCCGAAGGCTTGCCGGCATGAACCGATCGGATTTGTCATATTTCACCTGCTCTTCGGCAATGAAACAATGCCGCAGCAACGATTTTTCCTTTTTTGATGCAAAGCATGCGTCATCTCGCCCGTAGAAGCAACCTTGGCGACGACAAATTCAAGCCAATGGCCGTAAGGACAAAGCATGACTGCATTCATCGTCGGCGATGAAGCGACCGCGACGCCGCCCCTTTCCGCCGCAGGGACGAATACCCCCGACCTTGTCGGTATTCCGATCGGGTCCCATCTCTGACGGGGGTAAGCTCCCCCAGACCGCGACGCCTGACCGCAATGGGGAGAAAAAGTAGCCGCCGCCTTGGCGGAGCGATCTTGTTGATCTGGCAGCGAGCATTGATCTGCACGGCCGCCGCGGTGTAGAAAGGCAATTGGCGAGGTCCAGCCCGCGAGCCAACATGGTCAGTTATATACCAGTTCTCACCACCCTGTTTTCGGTTTTCTTCCTTAGCCGCATCGTACCGCACTATCGCTCCAAGAAGTCGCCGTATCTTTTGTGGTGGACCCTCGGCGTGCTGACGTTCGGTGCGGGCACGCTCACGGAAAGCATCAACGCCATTTTTGGCTGGACCGAGTGGAATACGAAGGTGTGGTACATCGTTGGCGCCCTGCTCGGCGGATACCCCTTGGCCCAGGGAACAATTTACCTGCTCATGAAGCGACGTTTCGCCGATATCTCGGCGGTAGCGTGCTCGGCGTTCATTGTTGTTGCCGCCGTTTGCGTGTTGTCCTCCCCGGTTGAAATTCCGCAGGGGTTCGACTACCGCCTCACCGGGCGGGTGTTTGCATGGCAATGGGTCAGGGGATTTTCTCCGTTGCTGAACCTCTACGCCTTCGTTTTTCTTTTTGGCGGTGCCGTCTATTCGGCCATCCAGTACTTCGCGAAGGAGCGTGGACGAGCTCGCTTCCTCGGCAACATCCTTATCGCCATTGGCGCGCTTCTTCCGGGCATCGGCGGAAGCTTCACCCGCTTCGGCTACGTAGAAGTGTTGTACATTACCGAGTTCATCGGGCTTACCTTCATCTACTTGGGTTACAGCATGATGCGCAAGGATCAATCCGCGTCCTTGCACGCCAACCAGCAAGGCTGGGACGGGTCATTGCGGGCCGACGGCCGCGCCACGTAGGTTCCGGCCATATTGAACTCGCCGCCTCCGACGCGAATGCGGCCAATCCCAAGCAGCGGGGACATGTCGGCGTTCGGCCCCCGCGTCCCGGCGTTTTCAGCCGCCAACCGGGCCGGCAAACCGAGGTTCACCCGCCGGTCGCGAGCTGCACGCGATGTATCAGGAACCGTTTCCGGCTCGGGCCATTCTGCCGCGCCGGCTTTACGCGTGACGGCCTGATCAACGGCCGGGGCTATCGTCCAAGCGGGTGAAGCCGGGGCGCGTGCGACGTCATAGCGCTACGTCATCGAAGATCACCTGTTGCGGCCTCCAGGGCAAGATCCGACAGACCCGGTTTCGTTCAATCAGGCTTCAGGCCCCGGCCCTTCGGGGCTTCTTTGGGGGCCGCGTCGGTCAGGCCGCGTATGACGGCGCGCGATTTCGGGCTGGTCGGGCGGGGAGTTAGCGCTCGCCCACTTTTGAGACTTTTTCATCAACTCGGTCTCTTTCGCAATCCGCTCGTACGCGTCAGCCGTCCCGGTCATGGTGGCCTTGGCTTTCCGGTCCGCCGTCTTTTCGGCAGTCAAGCGCATTTCCTGCGACCGCGATCGCCAATGATTTGGATCGTTGATGAGCTCACGCAGGCGCCGCATTGCCGTCTCCGCCGATTCGAAAGATTTAAATCCCACCCAGCAGGGCCGGAAGGCTACTATGTTGGCAACCAAGCACAAGCCCGCTTTCCGGCCCCCGTCGCTGGCGCCACGATAACGCCCTGCGCCTGCAACTCAGAGGCTCTCGCTGGACCCAGGCTCAGGATTATTCCGGCGGGATTTCATCGCCGACCCCGACGCGTCTCGCCCATCGACCACACGCAAAAGCCCGCCGGCAGCTGCCGGCGGGCTTCAACCGTTTGCAGCAGGCAGTGCCTAGTGGCCAACAATCGCCGGGCCTTCGACCTTGGCGATGAGCTGCTGCGCCTGCTCGATGAGGGGCGCCGCCGCCGACCCGTTGATGGGCTGGTTCTCGAATGCGGCGCCATTCAACAGCGTGATCATCTGGCTCGCCAGCTGATCGCGTTCGGCGGTGATGGTGCCGATCGTCGTAAGATACTTGGCGTAAGTGGCGTCGTCGCTGGTGACGGCCCGGTTGGCGTAGGTAAGGCTGTTGACGCCGACCGACCCCTTGGTGGCGTTGATCTGCTTAAAGGCCTGGGCCAGTGCGACATAGGTGGAGTAACTTTCCTGCACGGCCATGGGCAGCACGTGAGGATCGAGATTCTCGACCAGCACGCGGCCGTCATGGACGTAGTCGTCCTTCAGGCCGACCAGGGTGAGGATCGTCGGGCGCAGATCAGTGTGATCGGAGAAGATGGCATCGAACCGGCCCTGGTTGGGCACGCCGGGGCCGACCATGCCGAACCAGGTGCGGGTGATCTGCGTCTGGTAGTCACCATGGTTCCAGGCAAACCCCGAATCTTCAACGAGGCATGCGGGATTCGCCGCAACGCAAGTGAGGCTCGCGGTCGAGCTGCTCGACGTCTCATCGAAGTAGTTGTCGTTGCCGAACATGGTGAAGGTCGGCACCCGGTCGGGCAGCAGCGGCGGGACCATGTGTAGGAGCTTCATCTCCGCCTGGTCGGCGAGCAGGGCGGAGATTTTTTCGTTGTTTCCGGTGATCGGGCTGACCACGGCGAGCGCGTTGACATCGTTCTCCAGCGTCCGCGTCACCGCATCGGTGGGCGCCGGATTGCCGGTGATATAGAAATTCGGCGCGTCATCGAAGCGAATGGAGAACGGCGTCGTGTTCTGCCGCTGGGTCAGCAGCAGGCGGTCGATGAAGGCATCGATCTCGCCCTTTTTGGCGTAGGTGCACGGCACGTTGATGCCGTCGCAGTTCGATGGGCTCGGGGGGCCGCCCACGAAATGGTCGTTTTCGTCCGCCGTGATGATGAACAGCGTATTGTCCTTGGTGATGCCGTCCTTGGCAAGCCGCGCGAAGAACTTCTCGAACGCCGCGTCATAGACCGCAAGCTGCTTCACATACGGCGCTTCGCCCGGACCGAACGTCTGCTCGCTGCTCAGCGAGGCGCCCAGCTGATTGTCGTGGGCGTCGGCGATGTAGAAATAGACGACCGGAACACCGGCCTCCAGCATCGTCGCTACGTAGCCGAGCGACTGCGACGCCGTCGGATCAAAGCCCGGGAAACCCGGGAAGGTGGCGGTGACGGTTCCGTTGTCGTCCGTGACGACGTTGGCGATGACATTGCCGTCGAGATCCAGGATCGGGCCGCCGGGATTGATCACCGGCTGGATATACAAGTTGCCAAAGAGCCCGTTGAAGCCGGTATAGCCACCCGGCTCCTCAGGAAGCAGGTCGGGCTTCGCATGGGTGCCGGCCGCAGCGCATAGCGGGCTGTTCTGGGCGCAGTGGATGGAGATGCCTTCAAAGTCGGCAACCGCTTTGTCGAAGTTGGAATTGGCCTCGTTTGCTTCCGGCGAACCCGCGCCGT
>JASHRR010000291.1 GCA_030037185.1 Xanthobacteraceae bacterium
AGTTCCGGATTGTCCGTTCGGGCGGCGATTTGCGCGGCCTCTTCGGTGTACCGGACGTAGTCAAGGGCGGAGCCCGCAACGGACATCCGCACGACGCCGTAGACTCCCAGCAACCCGGCGAGTGGCACCGGGTCGTCGAGCCGCTCCGCCAACGCGCGGCCCTCGTCAAAAACCGAAGCCGCCTCACCTTCGCTGAAACCAGCCCGCCAACCGATGGAGAGAATCTGTTGGCATGCCTGCAACGATAGACCGGCGCGTTCTGCCCCATCCGCCACTCCCGGCGCGAGTTCCCGCACCTTGCGCCAGTGGCGCAATGCCTCCCGCGGGTCGGACAGGCCCGCCCACTGCGCGGCGCGCCGGTGCCAGAGCGCAGCATGGCCCGTCTCGTCCGCCTCGGTCCAGTGGAAGGCGATTTCGGCGGCGCGTTCATCGAGGTTGCCGCCGCTCGCCTCCAGCGCCCGCGCCACGGCGGCGTGCACCCGCGTGCGCCGCGCCCGCAATTGCGAATTTTGCGCGACCTCCTGGGTCAGCGGGTGTTTGAACGCATATTCGACCGACGGCCAGACCGCCGCCTCGAACAGGAACTCCGCCGCCTCCAACGCCGCCAGCGCATGATCGAGCCCTGCTTTGCCGGACGCCGGCTCCGCCCACCCGGAGAGGTTCGCCAGCACAAGGCGCAGCAGCGCTTCGCTGAAGCGCTTGCCGATGACGGCGGCCGTCTGCAGCACCTGCTTTTCGCGTTCCGCAAGCCGGTCGATACGGGACGCCAGCACGGCCTGCACGCTTACCGGAACATCAAGCGCCGCGACCGCCGACGTGAGCCGGTACGCATGGCGCTCCCCCGTCAAATGGCCTTTTTCAATTAGCGACTGCAACACTTCCTCTATGAAGAACGGGTTGCCCTTGGTGCGGTCCTGGATCATGTCCGCCAGCGCCGCAACACTCGGGTCCTGTCCCAGGTGATCGCGCAGCATGTCGTGGATGGCGTCGGAGCCCAAAAGCTGCAGCGGCAGATGCTGATAATAGGAGAGCTGCATCCAACGCACCTGATATTCCGGGCGGAAACTCAGTAGGAACAGATCGCGGGTAGCGGGCACGCTGGCGATCGTCGTTTCGAGGAACGCGTCGCTGGCGCCGTCGAACCAATGCAGGTCTTCAAGCAGGATCACCCGTGTTGTGCCGGGTCCGCCATGCTTGGGGTCGTGCAGCACCCGCTTCACCAGCCCGTGGAGGCGCTTCTGACGCTGCTCCGGATCGAGTGGGGGCGCCGCGTTCGCCGGGTCCGGCACGCCGAACAGTTCGAAGATGATCGGCAGCTCCTCCAGGTAAATTCCCTCCAGCGCACCCAGTCGCCCGGAGATTTTCTC
Organism: Xanthobacteraceae bacterium; assembly: GCA_030037185.1. The sequence continues at coordinate 1,368 of JASHRR010000291.1, forward strand.
CCGCGTGGTTTCGGGACTATCGCCCTCGGCGATGTCATAATAGGCGCGCCATAGCTCCAGCATCGGCAACAGCGCGATCGACTTGCCGTGCGCCACGCCCCGGCCTGCGAGCACCGGAATGCCGTGTTCTCGGCAGCGACCGACGAATTCCGCGCACAGGCGCGACTTGCCGGCGCCGGCCTCGGCCATGATCCCCACTACCTGGCCGCCGGACCGCGCCCGCTCCAGCGCGGCCTCGAGGATCGCCATGTCCGGGGTCCGTCCGACGAAGTCGGACAGACCGCGCGCGCGCGACCGGTCCAGCCGGGTGCGGAATTTCCCCACGGCCTCGAGATCGAACAGCCCCACCGGATCGGCCAACCCCTTCACCTGGGCCCGGCCAAGATCGCGCAGCTGGAAGTAGCCTTCGACCACCCGCGCGGTGCGTTCGGACAGGCAGATGTGGCCAGGCTGGGCGAGCGATTGCATGCGTTGCGCGAGGCCGACATCGTGACCAAACGCGGCGTAGTCGATGCTCAGGTCGTCGCTGACGCGCCCGATCACCACTTCGCCAGAATTGAGGCCCATGCGGATGTCGAACTGGACGCCGTGCCGGGCGCCCACGTTGGCAGCAAAGGCGCACACCGCATCTCGGATATGGAGGGCAGCGAGGCAGGCCCGCTGCGCATGATCCTCGTGCGCGATTGGGGCGCCGAACAGCGCCAGCACCCCGTCGCCAGTGAACTGGTTCACAGTGCCCTCGAAGCGATGCACACCATCAGCGGCGAGCCGGAAGAAATCTTCGACGATCCGGAACCACTGTTCGGGGCCGCATTGCTCCGCGAGATTCATCGAACTTTTGACGTCGGCGAACAGAATTGTGATCTGCTTACGCTCGCCTTCCAGGGCGGCGCGGACCGAGTGAATCTTGTTGGCGAGATGTGCGGGCGGGGGGGTGGTCCGCGGGGTGAGTGTGGCGGGAATCGCGGCCGAAGGTACGGGTGATGGCCGGCCCGCGGTCAGCGCCACGCCGCATGCGCCGCAGAATCTCTCGCCGTGTTCGTTGAGTTCGCCACAGGCCGGACAGGCGAGGGTGAGCGGTGCACCGCAGGCGGCACAGAATTTTCGTCTCTCCCGATTTTCATGGGCGCAAGCTATGCAGCGCATCGTTGTCGCCTCGACGACTGTGACGGGTTCGGTGGCCCTCTGGCCATAGAAAAAAGGAGTCGAACAACTTCACGGTAACCTCCCGCCAATGCGGGGGCCGTCATGGAACCAGAAGTTTTCCCGCACCGTAATCCGCAGCGATTAGCGGTCGAGGTGCCTTCATGAGGCATATCCGCACGAGCGGAGCCGATGCGATCATAGCACAGAGCATGGCTGATATTCTTAGCCATCATGTGACGCTTTCGGTCGAAAGGCGCTGCGACCGGTCTAAGTCCGCCCTTTTTTGGGCGGCGAACATTCGCGGCGTCCGACAAAAAGGCGACTGTGGCCGTGACCTGCTGGTAGTAGCGGCAATCGTCGAGTTAAATTCCATGGACGTGGGGTACGCTGTGTCCGGGGACGCGGAGGCTCAATCCAGCTAACTGCCGTGTGCGGACCCGTATGCCCAGTGGTATGGGAGGGCAGCGCTGTGAGGCGTCCCCCTATCCCGATACTGCGTGCGCATGCTCACAATTCCGCAAACGTCATTTCTTGTTTCATATCAGCGATCATTTAACTTCGTTGTCGCTGCATTGTGAGAATGCGACAGTACACAGTCGTGAAAGGGCTCGCCTTTAGCGGTCAACGGCGCAGCCTGTTCATGTCGGACGGTCGTTGTCGTCTGGATGGGCGACTTGTTGACATACCCGTACGCTTTGTGGATGCCGGACGTGTTAACGTGCGCATTGACATTTCTGGCGGACTAGCCGCGAGCGCAAATGTAGCAATCAGAGTTTTCACCTGGGCATGAGGGAGCGTAGCGGACAACACGCGGGGTGAGATTGGGATGGTACGTTGACCGATCGTTGGTTCGCCCGCCTTTCCCTGGCCCCTTGCGTGATGCGACCCACATGACAAATACTGGTCGAGAGGGCCAGGTTCCATTGACGCCGAGGCTGAGGCAATCGCCCATCTCCGTATATTGAAGGCCAACAAACCGGACGTCGCGATGCCGCCTCGAAGCTAGCGATGCGCATGGTCTGTTGTCCCGGCGTGGCGCATCTTGACGAACTGCTCGCAGGTAACGCTCGGCGCACGACAGAGGTAAACTCTCATTCTGCTTGGCATGCTGATGCCAGCCCGCTGGGCGCCTTGGTCGCTGCCGCATGGCTTCAGCGGTCGCCGCCATGAAGGCGTGCCGTTTGATGGCAAGGTTGATCGGGGCAGCAAGGGTGGCGAAGGTGCGATAGGGGCAGCGATCGGCGTTCCCGGCAAATCGGTCTGCTTTTTCACTCGACCACCCCGGTCGATCGCTACGAAGGCCGTGTCGGTGAGGCTTTGGCTCTTTATGATTCAATTCTGAGCCTTGGACCGGTCGTCGCGAGAAAGTCACGCTACGGGCGTGGTGAACACTTCGACCGTTCCATCCGCATTGATCCGCAGCCATGAATCAAGACGTTTATCGGTTTCAAGATCGACGGGAGGTTTTCCCGGCACGACTTGTCCAAGAACTGCGACGGGATTCATGGAGAAGAACAGCACGATCCCCGCGGCCGCCTGGCCAAACTGGCGACGTGAGTACTCGCGGGCAAATGGAGGCATGCCTGGGTTAGGGTTCATATCAGATCCCTTTCGCCGCGCCAATCCGCCAATGGGTCCCGCAGCGACAGAGATTTTGCGCCAGGGCCTGGCGAATCTCAGCGCTCGTGGGGTGCTGATTTCGATCAAGGAAGGCTTTTGCGGTCATGATCATTCCGTTGATGCAATAACCGCACTGCGCCGCCTGCTGTGCAATGAACGCCTTTTGAAGAGCGTGCGGCTTTTCGACAGTGCCAAGTCCTTCGAGCGTGACCACCGGCGCGTCACCGACGGCCGACAGCGGGAATACGCAGGTGCGGACAGCCGCGACGCCGACGATGGCGGTGCACGCACCGCACTGCCAGAGGCCGCAGCCGAATTTCGGCCCGTTGCGAGATCATTTCGCAAAACATAAAGAAGCGGCGTGTCGCCGTCCGCCGTGACGGCATGCTCGGCCGCGTTTACATATATGCGGAACGTTTCCGGCATCGCATCGTCCGTCGTACGATCGTCGTAGTGGGTCTGGACACGCAACGCGCGTCGCGCCTCACAGATTCAGTTTCGCTTTCGCATAGGGATAGACGAGCGCGCCTGATGCGAGGCTCGACGGCCAGACAACCGCTTGCGTTCTTGCGTCCCTGAACTCCGACAGATCGGCGTTCTTGATGTTCTGATATTGGACGTGAAGGACGCGAGCCTCGGACCAGCCACCACCTTTTCCGAACTTGACGTCGCCCACGACAGTCTTGAACGAGCTCTCTCGCGTGAACTGTGCGAGCCTTGCATCGTCGAGCGAGCTGGTCCCGGCGACAGCCTGCTCGACGACCTGCATTTGGGCGTAAGCCTGCGGCGCGACGTAATAGCCAAGCGGATCGGCGCCGGCGCTCACTGCGCGCGATTGATATTCCGCCATCACCTGCGCGATGCCGCGATACATCATCTTCGGCACCGGCAGCCAATACTCGTAGTTGACGAGTCCGTTCAGAAGCGGACCGAGCTGCGCCTTGATCGAGCCGTTCTGGGGACCGATCATCGCTCCGCCGACCATCTTGGCCTCGAGTCGGACCTTATCGATGGCGCGAAGGAGAGCGGCCGAATCGTTCAAATAGGAGCAGAGAAACAGGATGTCCGGGTTGATTTGCTTCAGCTCGCGGATGAACTGAGCGAGGTCCGTTGCCGAGAGCGGATATCTGACGTCCGATACGACCTTAAAGCCATTTTTGTCCGCGTGCGCTTTGGCGCCCTGCACGGGGCTCTTGGAGAACGGTGCGTCCGCGGCAAGTATCGCCATAGTCTCCGGCTTCGGAGATTGTTTTGCCGCGAGGTCGAAGAAGCCTTCTGTCAGGGCCTCGCTCGGGCTGGGTCCGGTCGGGATCATCACAAAATAGTTCGCGTAGCCAAGAGGCGCGTTCACGGCGAGGGCCATCAACGCAACGAGATACCGGTTTCGCTCCATGATCAACGGCATCGCCGGTGCGACCGAATTGTCGCCATACCCGCCGATCACCAGATCGACTTTTTCATTATCGAGGAGCCGCTTGTAGATTTCCGCCACGAGTTTCGGATTGGTCTCGTCGTCGATGCAGACCATCTGAACCTTTCGCCCCAACAGGCCACCCTTTCGATTGACATTGTCTTCCCAGATCTGATGGGCGAGGCGGGCCGTCTTGCCATTGGAAGCAAGCGGCCCGGTCAGGGACAGGCAATATCCGATCCGGATAGGCTGCTCGCTCATTGTTGCGATCCCTGCTCGATGTTGGGGCGATAGTTGTTTTGGCGATTGCTCATGAGCCAGGTGCCGAGTTCGTAGGTCTGGTAGGCGCCGCGGACCATTGGATCCTCCTCGGCGATCGCCATGGCCTCGGCCACGCTTCCGGTTCGAAGCACGATCAAACCGCCTGCACGGTCCGTGAGCGGGCCGGCCATGACGAGCTTTCCGCTGTCGTCGAGCTCGGCCAGATGATTGGCGTGGAGGTCTACGACCTCGGGAGACAGCGGTCGCTCCGGAATCGAATGCAGGAATATCAGGTAGTACTTGGCGTCCTGCGAGCCATCGGAGTGATCAGCGGCGGCGACCATGGCGAGCGCCTCGTCAAGGCCTGAAGTGGGCTTGGAGGTTCATGAACACCCCAAGTTGCTCGAGAAGAATGGGGACCGTGACGTAACAGTGAAACGAGAAGACTTTGCCGTCGTTCAGGCGAAATACGTCGCAGCAAGGCGCGCGCATCACCTTGCCGGTGGGCGGTATTGTTCCGGCCGGGAGCACGAGGTCGCCTTTGTGAGTGCCGTTGAGAGACAACTCCACCAGGACATGATCGCCGAAGCTGCGGAGAGCGTAGAGCTCCCTGTGCATGTCCGGAAATGCGGCCGCGTACACATCGACCGTCACACCGATGTCGCGGCCGAAATATTTTTTGTCCGCGGCCACGTCATAAAAGTACCCGTCGTCGGTGAAGGTAGACACGAACTTCGATGTGTCTTTCGCGTTGCCCTCCGCCAACGCATAGAGCGAGCGGATGACCTGCTCGTTGCGGGCTTCCTCGTCCGTCTTGGCGTTCATGGATAAGCTCTCCGATAAGGCGACGGCCAAGTCTCAGCCCGATGCAATCGAGGCAACGTATCTGCTTTGACCACGGGCCGGTCCTGTGGTCATCTTGGGCGCCGCGCCGATATCTGTCTTTCCCGCGATTGCTTTAGTTTTGAGCGATCTTGCGGCCTACCGCGTCCGAATGATCTTGCTCGCTAGCCCCGGTGCGCGCGATACTCTCCGGGCGTCACGCCGGTCGCCCGATAAAATGCCCGCTGCGACGAAAAGCCGGCCTTAAGGGCAATCTCGGCAAGAGACAGCTTGTCGGCCGCTATGTCCGCCATCGCCTGACGCATCCGGCTGACATAGCGGCTGGGTGACACGCCCATTGTAGGGGTGAACGTACGCGCAAAATGGAACAAGCTGACGTCCGCGACTTGAGCCAACTGGGCCCGCGCGATTTCCTCATCCAGGTTGGCAACACAGAGGGCGCAAGCCTTCCCGGCCGTTGATCTTCCTGGTCGGGTCGGCGCTTCCACTATCCAGGAGAAGGACCTCCGCATCAGCGGTAAAAAGGGACATCTGGCCCTCGACGCCCCGACAATCCGCGCAGTGGGCATACGCATCGAGAAGCTCGCGAATGGCCGGTCGATCAGCGACTTCCTCCGCGGAGACGCTGGTATGGACCGCTCTGGAAGCGCTCCCTCCCCGTCAGTTGGCGGGGCGCGCCGACGCCAGCGCCCCGAGGCGGGGAAACAGCTTCAGGGCGTTACCGCTCATGACCTGCGTGCGCTCTTTCGCCGTAAGCTCGGCGGTCTGCTCGAGCCGCTGGACGCAATTTACGCCCAGGTCGCGGCGGATGTAGGGGAAGTCCGATCCGAACAGGACCTGGTCGAGGCCGACGACGTCTCGGAGCATCCGCAGGATGGGGTCGCGATAGGAAAGCGCCATGTCCCAATAGAGACGCCGCAGTGTGTCGACGACGGCCCCCCGCTCTTCGGCGCCGGGAATGACATTCATCTCATCGACGATGTCCCAACGCCCGGCTAGGTATGGCGCCGTGCCGCCCGCGTGGGAGAAGATGTATTTGATGTTCGGCGTCCGTGCGAAGCGGTTGCTGTAGTGCATCTGCGCCACGCCCCGGGTGGTGTCGGCCGTGAAGTCGATCAGCGAATCCGGCAGGCCGAGATGGTGGGCCGACGGGTCGGGCGAAGCCGTGGGGTGGACGAAGACGACTGCCCCTCGCCGTTCTAGTTCGGCGAAGACTTGCTCGAAGCGGGCGTCGCCGAGGTAGACGCCGTTCGAGTTCGAGAACACCACCACGCCGTCCAGCTTGAGTGTATCGAGGACGTAGGCGAGTTCCTCAAGGGTGCCATCGACGTCCGGCAGCGGGAGGGCGGCAAAGCCGCCCAGCCGGCTTGGGTGCGCCTGGACCAACTCCGCCGAAAGCTCATTGCAGCGGCGCGCCAGCGATCGTGCACGGGCATCGTCCCCGACATGGACCCCTGGCGTGGAAATCGACGTGATCGCGACGTCGATGCCGGCCTCGTCCATGAACGAGAGCATCAAGTCGGCATCCCAATGCGGCGGCGCGATCCCGCCGACTGGATTGCCGGCCTCGTTCGTTTCGCGAAAGAAGAAATCCGGCAGTATGTGGTGATGGACGTCGATGGTGAAGGGCATGGCCAGGCCCCCTCACCTGATGCCGGCGCGAATGAATTCGGCAGCGCGGCCGCCGATCATGATCGAGGGGGCATTGGTCGCGCCGGAGACGACGGATGGCATGACCGAAGCGTCCGCCACGCGAAGGCCGCGCACGCCGTGCACGCGCAACTCATTGTCGACGACCGCATCAGCATCGGTCCCCATGCGCGCCGTGCTAGTCGGGTGCCCGAAACTGAGCGCGCCGTTACGCACGAAATCGACGAGGTGCTGCTTGGTGGTGGCCTTGGAACTGGGAATGACCTCCGCTTCGCGGATCCCGTCGAAGGCCTTCTTGCTCATGAGCTCCCGCGTGGCTTCGACGGCTCGCAGCGTCGCGGCGAGATCACGGTCGGTGCCGAGGAGATTCAGTTCGATCGTCGGCGGATCGCGCCAATCCGCGCTGGCCAGGCTCACCTGTCCGCGGCTGGTCGGCTGGATCAGCGAGGGTGAGATCGTGAAGCAGTTCTCAGGCAGGGGCCCGAAGCGTCCGGCCAGTTCCGCGGAGGCGTTCGGCAACTGCTCAAGGACGAGAAGGATGTCGGTGCCGTGGCCATCGACGCCGCTCGACAGGTTCACCTCCGCCTCGACCGCATCGCTGTCTGCAGGACGGTCCGGGAATTTTCCTTTGTATTGAGAGACGACGCCGGACACGTGCACGTGGTCCTGCAGGTTGCGGCCCACGCCGCGCAGATCGGCGACCGGCGTGATGCCCAGCCTTTTCAGCGCACTCGCCTCGCCCACGCCCGACAGCATCAGGAGTTGGGCGGTGTGGATCGTTCCTGCCGAAAGAATGACTTCTCGCGTGGCCGAAACACGGCGAAGGCCGTCCCCGTCGGCCACTTCGACCCCGCTGGCGCGATCCCCCTGGAACACCACCTTTGTGACGTTCGTGTTCAGCAGGAGCGTCAGGTTCGCGCGGTCGAGGCTGGGATGCAGGAACGCGCGGGCGGCGCTGACCCGCGCGCCATCGCGGTCGATGTTCATGTTGATGTAGCCAGCGCCATCCCGCATCGGCCCGTTCATGTCGTCGAGAATGGGAAGGCCCATCTGCTCGGCCGCCTCGAGGACAGCCCTGGCGGTCGGATGAGGATCGTGCGGGCGCCGGACGTGGATCGGCCCGCCGACGCCGCGCCATTCATTGGCGCCGCCCTCCCAGTCCTCCTGCGCCTTGAACATCGGCAGGACGTCCCTGAACGCCCAGCCTTTGGCGCCGTGTTCGCTCCAGGCATCGTAGTCGCGCTCCATGCCGCGGCTCCAAACCATCGCGTTGATGGAGCTGCCGCCGCCGAGCACATGGCCAAGCGCGATGTTGAATCCGCGATTGTTGACCTGCGGCGATGGCTTGATCGGCAAACCAAAATCAAGGGGGCTTCCGACGTTGTAGAACCAGATGCTGGGATTGCTGATTGTCGGCGCGTCATCCATGGGCCCGGACTCGATCACCAGGACGTCGGCTCCTGTCT
>JASHRR010000292.1 GCA_030037185.1 Xanthobacteraceae bacterium
TCAGCCGTGAGGAGGCGGGTTACTCGTGCGCCGGCTTTGCGCCGCGCAACGCCTTGATGCCGCCGCGCCGCCTCTTGCCTTCGAGGCGGCGCACCTTGGAGGCAAATGTTGGCCGGGTCGGCCGGCGTGGCCTGGGCCGCATGGTGGCGGCACGGATCAATTCGATCAGCCGCGCCAGCGCATCGTCGCGGTTGCGCTCCTGAGTACGATAACGCTGAGCCGTGATGATCAGCACGCCGTCGCGGGTCAGCCGCCGGCCGGCGATCCTCTCCAGCCGGGCTCGCACCTCGTCGGGCAGCGATGGCGAATGGCGCACGTCGAAGCGCAGTTGCACCGCGGTGGCAAGCTTGTTGACGTTCTGTCCACCCGGGCCGGACGCGCGGATGAAGCTTTCCGAGATCTCGCTTTCGTCGATCGCAACATTACCGGTGATGCGGATCATTTTTACCCGGGCGGAGGAACGGGTGGAAAGACACTGTCCGATGTGCGCCGCGTCAGCGGCAAGCATACACTGCTGGTTGGCCTGGCGGAAGCCGCAATCGCGCAGCCGGACGTGACGATTCGCGACGTTTCTGTTTGCGGTGGTCAGAGAACGGGTGCTGCGAGCGTTGCTCGAAGAGGCGGGGCGCGATCGGCCTTCGGATGATCGCGCACGCCGTTTTGCCCGTCGCCTGCGCTTCGAACGGCATGGGCGATCCGTCAGGGCTTTCTTTTCTTCACCAGCTCTTTCGGCGGACCCGGCTCCTTAACGTCGTTGGCTTGCACCTGACAAAAAAACCGGCAGCCTCTTGCGCTGCCGACTTTGTTGGTGCCCGGTATATCCGGGGCGACTGTTTTAACCTCGGCTCCTTAAGCTCTGCGCTTGGATGAGGCGAGAGAGATGCCCCGACCTCAAGGCGAGGGGCGCAACTATCCGACTTCAGTGGGGGGATTGGTTACATCCCCAAATAGGCCCGCCGGACCCGATCGTCGGCCAACAGCGCGGCGCCGGTCCCTGCGAGCGTGATCGACCCGTTCTCTAACACATAGGCGCGGGCGGCAAGCCGCAGCGATACGGCGACGTTCTGCTCCACGAGAACGCAGGTCAAACCCTCGCGGTTAAGCTCGCGGATGGTCTTGAGCACCTCCTGCACGATCGCGGGCGCAAGCCCGAGCGACGGCTCGTCGAACATCACAAGGTCGGGGCAGCCCATCAGGCAGCGGCCGATGGCCAGCATCTGCTGCTCGCCCCCCGACAGCGTGCCGGCCGGCTGGCGGCCGCGCTCTGCGAGAATCGGAAACATCGCGAACACCCGTGCCAGGCTCTCGGTGCGCTTGCGGCGGGCGCGCGGCAGCAAGGCCGCGACCTCAAGGTTTTCTCGGACCGTGAGGGTCGGGAACACCTGGCGGCCCTCCGCAACCTGGCCGATACCGGCGTCGCAAACCCGGTGGCTCGGCCAGCCGGTGATGTCAGTACCGCGAAAGGTGACGCGCCCCCGCGCGGGGCATTGCATGCCTGCGATGGTGCGGATCAGCGAACTCTTGCCGGCGCCGTTCGCTCCCACGATGGCGGCGATCTCGCCTTCCGCCACATCGAGGCTGACCCGGTTTAGCGCCTGCGCATCGCCGTAGAAGACGTCGATGTCGCACACGCTGAGCATCATCAGACCGCCTCGGCACCGAGATAGCATGCGATCACCGCGGGGTCGCGCACCACAGCCTCGGGCGTGCCTTGTGCGATTGCGGCGCCGTGATGGAGCACCAGCACGCGGGACGCCAGGGCCATAACGGCACGCATCACGTGCTCGATCAGCAGAATGGTCGTTCCGGTGTCGCGGTTGAGCTGTTGCAAGATCGCGATCATGCGGTCGGTTTCGGTCGGGCGCAGGCCCGCCATCACCTCGTCGAGCAGCAAGAGCTTCGGATCGGTCGCCAGTGCGCGGGCGACTTCGAGACGCTTCCTGTCCGGCAGGGTGAGCGAGGAGGCTGTTGCCCGGCGCTTGCCGGCAAGATCGAGCATCTCCAGAACGGTGCGCGCATGGGCGCGTGCGGCTCGCATGTCGGCGCGCCGCAGCAGCGCGCCAATCACCACATTATCCTCGACCGCAAGCGCCGGGAACGGCCGCACCATCTGAAAGGTGCGGGCGATACCGCGCCGGCACACCGCGTCCGGCGCCAACCCGTCGATGCGCCCGCCCGCGAACGTCACTGTGCCGTGGTCCGGCGCAAGGGCGCCCGCAATCATCGCGAACAGGGTCGTCTTGCCGGCTCCGTTGGGGCCGATCACGGCGAAGATTTCACCGGCGGCGACTTCAAAGCTCACCTGATCGACCGCAACGAGACCGGCAAATCGCTTACTCAGATTGGCGGCGGCAAGAAGAGCCGTCATCGGACGCGGCTGTTGAGGCCGAACAGCCCGGCGAGCCGCGGCCACACGCCGGACGGCATCGCCGAGATGATCACGATGAGCACGACGCCGTAGAACACGGTTTTGACACCCGGCGCGTTGATGCCGAAGCGTCCGGTGATGGCGATGAGGCCCTCTCCGAGCGGCGTCAGCACGAAAGCACCGATCACCGGACCGAAAACGGTGCCGGGGCCGCCGACGATCGGGGCGAGAATAAGCTCGATCGAACGGGACATCTCGAAGACCTGGGAGGGGAACAGGGTGTTGTAATAGAAGGCGTAGAAGACGCCGCCGACCGCCGTCATGGCGGCCGAAATGACCACCGCCGCCATCTTGACCGCGAAGGCGTCGATCCCCACTGCGCGCGCGGCAATCTCGTCCTCGCGCACTGCGCGCCATTGATAGCCGAGCCGCGAGCGCTCGATCAGGGCGACCAGCACGACCGCGCCGGCCGCGAGAGCCAGCGCCAGATAGTAGAACAGAAGCTGCCCGCCGCGCAGGTTCCACCATTGGCCCATGCGCTGTTCTTCGAACGGCAGGAACAGCCCCGCGGCGCCCCCTGTGAGCTCAAGGTGATCGAAGCCGATGCGCGTGAACTCCGCAAACGCGATGGTCAGCAGCGCGAAATAGACGCCCGCGATGCCGAACCGGAAGCCCAGCCAGCCGATCACGGCGCCGAACGCCGACGCCGCCGCGACCGCCGCAAACACGCCAAGCCAAGGGCCGATCCCGAGCTTGAGCCATAGCAGCGCCGCCACATAGCCGCCGACGCCGACATAAAGCGCATGGCCGAGCGAAAGCTGACCTGCGTAGCCCATCATCAGGTTCCACGCTTGCCCCACATAGGCGAAATAGAAGATAAGCGTGAGCACCGAGAGAACGTAGCGGTCGGCCACGTGCGGCAGCCCGAGCAGAACGGCGACCACCAGGACGACGGCGATCC
>JASHRR010000293.1 GCA_030037185.1 Xanthobacteraceae bacterium
TCAACCTCGCCGCGCATCGCGCGTTCGGTAATAGCCGCCACGCGCGTCTTCTGCCCGATGAAGTCGGCCAGTTCGTCGACGCACTCCTCCCCGATCATGGTCGAATCCATGTCGGCCAGCAGCATGCGCTTGCGCCGTCCGGCGGCTGGCTGCACGACCACGTCAATCCGGGCGCCGCCGAGGGCGGCGCGGAGGGCTGCGGCGGCGACGCGGTGATCGCTTTCGGCGGGCGGGCTAAACGGGATATCGAGCGCCAATCCGCGATCAAGCCACACGGGGGCACCGGCGGCCGGCAGGTTGCGCGCAGCCTGCTGCGCGACGTCGTCCGGCATCGGCTGCGACGGATCGGCGATCAAGGTGGCGACCTGGGTCATGTGACCTGAGATGCGGCAAAGGTGCGTCGGGCGCAAGAGCGTGCGCCGTTGGCGGATCGCGCTTTGCTGATCCGCCTGACCAGGTTGGGATCAGCGGTGCGCCGCAACGAAGCGGATCGGATGCAAAAATCGCTGCAAGACAGCGCCCGCGACAAGGTTGCGGTGCTTATCGCAGGGCCGACCGCAAGCGGCAAGTCGGCGCTCGCGCTCACCCTCGCCGAGCGCGTGGGCGGCGTCGTCGTCAACACGGATTCCATGCAGGTTTATCGCGACCTGCGCATCATCACGGCGAGGCCCGGCGCCGCCGAGACGGCGCGCGTCCCGCACCTGCTTTACGGGCATGTGGACGCGGCGGAAAATTATTCGGTCGGCAGCTTCCTGCGTGATGCGGCCGCGGCGCTCGAGGAGGCGCGGGCGCAGGGCCGAATACCGATCTTCGCCGGCGGCAGCGGGCTCTATTTCAAAGCGCTTATTGCCGGGCTGGCGGCGATCCCGCCCATACCGCCGGAAATCCGCGCCGCGGTGCGCGCGCGACTCGCAGCGTGCGGCCCGGCGCCGCTCCATGCCGCACTCTGGCGCCGCGATCCGGTTGCGGCGGCGCGCCTGCGCCCCGCCGACCGCACCCGCATCGCGCGCGCGCTTGAAGTCGTTGAGGCGACCGGCCGGTCGATTACCGATTGGCGCAAGCAGGGTCTGCCGCCGCCGCTCGAGGCCGCCCGCACCGCGAAAATCTTTCTCGCCCCCGATCGCGCGGCGCTGTACCAGCGCATCGACGCGCGTTTCGACGCCATGCTGTCGGCTGGCGCGCTCGATGAGGTGCGGGCGCTGGCGGCACGCGGTCTCGATCCGCTGCTGCCTGCCATGAAGGCCCACGGGGTGCCGTGGCTCGTTCGCCATCTCGCCGGCGAAATATCGCTCGCGTTGGCGGCAGCGCAAGCAAAGAAGGACACCCGCCACTACGCCAAGCGCCAGTTCACCTGGTTCCGCCATCAGCTTGCCGATTGGCCACGCGTCGATCCCGCGACCGCCTGCGAACCGTTGATGCGGGAGATCGGCCGTTGAGCCGGGGCACCCCAAAGCGCGCCGGCAGCAGCGGCGGCGAGCCCTGCGCAAAGCACCCACCATGCCGGACGCAGCCCATCGGCGATGTCGAGATTGGCAGCGAGAATCCGCCACGCGTCGACCCCGGTTGCAGCCGCATGCCACGAGGTCTCGGCACCTGCGGTCAGCAGTGCCGCCGCCGCCGCAAGGCCCACCAGGCGAGGGGGCGTGACGTCCCTGGTGTGGCGGTGGACGAGGCGGTAGCCGATGAGCCAGGCGAGCAGGCCAAACATCAGCATCGGCTCCGAGGTGTCTGTTCTCGACCGCAGCAGCAAGTGCACCCAGGACAGCCCGGCAATCGCATAGACCGCGCGATGCAACCGGTTCCAATTCGCGCCGCCGAGCTTCCTGACCGCCCGATTGCTCGACGTCGCCGCAAGGGCGACGAGGCCGATCGTTGCGGCAGCCCCGACGGCGAGATACGTGCGCAACAGGATTTCAAGCCCGACCACGCCCCAATCGAACTGCTGATCGAGCGCATAGAGGCCGAAATGCAGGACCGTCAGGCCGAAGGTTCCGAGTCCGAGGATGCGTCGCGCCCGAATGAGGCGCGGCGCCGCCAGGATGCGGCGGGCCGGGCTGATGAGGAGCGCAAGCCACAGCATCCGCAGCGCCCAGTCGCCGCTGATCCGGATCGCCTCGGTCACCGGCCTTGCGCCAAGTTCGCCCGCAAAGGCGAGGAAGGCGAGCCACACAGCAGGCGCCGCCGCGAGCGCAAGCGCCCCCACCGTCTCAAGCGCCGGGCGGGGTTGGTGGAGCGCCGACATCACCCTCACTTGGAAAGGTGGAAGAACAGGTCATAAACCGCAATCAATATCTCGACCACGATCAGGATCGCGATGATAAATTCAAGCCGAGCGCTGCGATTGGTATCGATAATATCGGTCACGGCGCGCGTCGTCTCTTCAATGACCTCGAGCTTGTGTCGCAGCGCATTGGCCCGTTCCTTGAGTTCATATTCGTCCTCAAGGCGGGCATAAAGCCGCTCGAGGTCGGCGCGATCCCACAGCACATCCGGCTTTTCCTCGATCGCGATGCGGCCCGACATTCGGTGATGGACCAACAGCGCCTGGCCGATCAGGCGCAGCATGTTGCGACGGTTGAAGGGGGCGTGGCCGGTGGTTGCAAGGCGGCTGGCAAACGGTTCTATGAACTCCAGAAACTTGTTGACCTCGCGTTCGTCGCGCACCAGGCCGACGTTCTTGGCCAGCACGTCTGCGATCACGAGGAGCCGGGGCGGCGTCAGGTCCTTCACCGAAATCGGGCCGCCGATCTCAATCTGGTCGTCGCGGTCCGGCGCGATCTCGATCGTCGCAACCTCGTCCTCGATCTTTGTCGACGGGCTGCTCACGCGAGGCCGAAGGCCGCGAAGCACCTCATCTTCCTCGATCGGCGACAGGCCGACGAGCACAACGCAACCGTAGCGGAACAGCACCGCAAGGCCGGAGGAACCGACCTTGAATGCGAGCGGCGCTGTCGAGATCACGTCGCTGCGCTCGAGACCAGACGTATCGATTCGCTCGCCCAAGAGCAGCGCTCGTGCGGTCAAACGCACTGGTGGCATGGGGATGGGTGCTGGGTCCGGCATAACGTGAGACTAGAGCATTCCGGGGCTGATTTTAAGCGCGTCACCTTTCGCCGGGGATGAAGATTCCCTTGACACATCTGGGGGATGCCCCGTGCGCCGCGCATGGGCACCTGCGCGATTTCGGCGGCACGGCCTCTTCTCAATCACGCACTGGTGATATACATTGCCGACAACAGCTGCCACAATGTCGGACGTGCCGAAGTCCCCACCCAAAAGGCAGTTCGCCTTGCCCGCGGCGGGCATCGCACATCTTGTGAACGCCGGTTCTCTTTTTACGGCGTTAAGATAATGGCGGATGCTTGCCTTGCTCTGCGCGAGAGGCAAGCATCAGAAATCAAGGGGGAACAGATGAAATCCCATGTGAAGACATTACTGGTAGGCGCAGCGCTGATGACGATGGGCGGCGTCGCGTTGGCGCATCATTCCTTCGCTATGTTCGATCAAGAGCATCCGCTTGATCTCGTCGGCGTGGTGAAAGAGTGGAAATACACCGCCCCGCACGCCTTCATCATTCTGGAAGTCAAGGAGAAGGACGGCACCAGCCAGGTGTGGAGCCTTGAAGGCGGCGCCCCGAGCGGGCTCATTCGTCAGGGCTGGACCAGCAAGACGCTGAAGCCCGGCGACGAGATCGAACTCACTGTCGACCCCCTGCGCAGCGGCGCGCCGGGCGGCTCCTGGAACGTCAACAAGGTCAAATACAAGAGCGGCGAGCCGATCGTCGTCACTCAATAAGCAGGTTTGGCGTAGACAAACAGTTGCGGTTTTGCGGTCCGGACGGACGCCAGCGCGGCAGGCGCGGGCGTAGGTCCGGACGCAGTTTTTTTTACGGCGCCTACACTCGTCAACGACCGGGATTGGAGCCGCCGGGGGATTGGGCTAAGCTGCCGCGAAATTCAAACAGCCTGCAAAATTTAAGTTGGGAGGATGAACAATGCTGAACGCAAGCGCGAGCGCTGCCCTTGCCGTCGCGGCGATGCTGTGGCTGCCCATTGCCGGGGCATGGGGGTTCGACGAGTCGAAATATCCCGATTTTTCCGGCCAATGGAAGCGGCCGCCCAAGGTCGGCATTCAATGGGATCAAACCAAGCCTCTCGGCCGCGGGCAAGAGGCGCCGCTGACGCCGGAATATCAGAAGGTGTTCGAGGCGAGCCTGGCGGATCAGGCAGCCGGCGGCCAGGGCAATGACCCGCCCTCACGGTGCATGCCGTTCGGCCTGCCGCGCATCATGTCGGTCATCTTCCCGATGGAAATCCTCGTTACCCCGAAGACGACCCACATCCTCTTCGACTACGCACTGCCGCGCCGCATCTATACGGACGGGCGTCCGTGGCCCAAGGAAATCGAGCCGAGCTTCGATGGGTATTCGATCGGCAAGTGGGTCGATCAGGATGGCGACGGCCGCTACGACGTGCTTGAGATCGAGACGCGCGGGTTTAAGGGGCCGCGCTCATACGAGGCCACCGGCATCCCGCTCCACCAAGACAGTGAATCAGTCATCACCGAGCGCCTGTTTATTGACAAGGCCGATGCTGACACGCTGCATGACGTCATCACCGTCAACGACCATGCCCTGACCCGCCCGTGGACTGTCGATAAGCGCTACAAACGCGATCACAATCCGGTCTGGTTCCTGAACAATTGCTCGGAGGACAACCGTCACGTCTGGATCGCCGATGAGCATTATGTGCTCAGCGCTGACGGCCTGCTGATGCCCTCCAAGAAGAATCAAGCGCCGCCCGATCTGAGGTATTTCAAGCAGACAAGCAAGTGAGGCGAGAGCGCATCCTGCGCGGTTCGTTGCGTTGGCGGCGCCAGCGAGCCGATACGCCGAGGGTCCGGCAAACATAAGGCTCGAACGTCCTCGCGAAATCCGCTAAAATTTATATTCGGCTTGCTCAAATGAAGCATGCTGCAACGAACAAAATCGGCCGCCACTTCAGCTGATGGGCCAGGTGTGCTGTTAGGCTTTTCGTTTAGTTGCATCCACGCGGAGGGAAACGCATGACACTCAGGACTTTCTCAAGATATCTGGCCGCCGGCGTTGCTGTTGGCGCCATGGTGGCAGGCGCGCAGGCGGCCGATAACCGCGGCGTCGTTCAAGGCGTCGTGAATAACGCGGCCGGCCAGCCGGTGGCCGGCGCCATGGTGAAGCTCGCCAATGCAGACCGCCATTTGACCTTCATGGTGGTGAGCCAGGAGCAGGGCCGCTTTGAGGCGAATGACCTGCCGCCCGGTCAATACGTGGTTCAGGGCATCGGCGGCGGTTTCGAAAGCGCCAGGTCGGCGCCGGTCAGCGTCGAGGGCGGCAAGAATGCCAAGGTCGACCTGACGCTTGCCAATAAACAGGCCACCATGTTGTCGCCGGCATGGCCGCAGCGCATCCCGGAGGAACAGATCAAGGGAGTATCGCTCAATCTGCCAGCCGGCGACGGACAATCTCTCGTCGAGGCGCGTTGCACGACCTGCCACGATACCCAGCGCATCGTCGTCAAGCGCACGACGCTGCCGGAATGGGAACACATCATCGATCGCATGCGCGGCCAGATGGCGATCCAGAACGTCCCGGACATCTCCAATCAGGATGCGGCGACGATCGCCAACTACCTCACCAGCAGCTTCAAACCCGAGCAGCCCTATGACGCCAACAGCCGGCTGCCGCGCGAGCTCCTGACCGGCAAGGCCACGAAATATCGCGCCGTTACATATGATCTCGTCAATCACTACGCGGAACCGCACGATGTGGCTGCCGACCCGCAGGGCAATGGCTGGGTGGCCGAGCGCGCCGGCAAGCTCGGCCGCTTCGATCCCGCAACGTACGAGTTCGTCGAGGTGACGCCACCGCCCGGGCCGGCGGCGCCCAATCGCCAGCGGCTCGGCAATCCGCAGATCGACAAGAACGGCATCCTGTGGGTGGCGGACGGCCCCAACGGGCGGTGGTTGAGCTACGACACCAAATACAACAAATTCGCGAGCTTCCAGTGGCCCAAAGGCCATGGCAATGCGGGTGGCAACAGCATGGCGGTGCACCCCGACGGCACCATCTACGCGACCGGCCTCGGCAAAGAGGTGCGCGCGCTCAATCCGGAAAAAGTGGAGTTCAAATTCTACCAGTCGCCGAGCGCGAACGGCAAACAAGAGCCCGGCGCCTACGGTCTGGCGGTTGCCGGAGACGGATCGGTGTGGTGGGCTGAGGACAATATCGACAAGATGGCGCGCATCGATCCTGCGACCGGCAATGTCGATGAGTACGCGATCCCCTACAGCCAAGGGCACGCTTTCCCGCGCCGCATGAACAGCGATGCGCATGGCGACCTGTGGGTGGCGCTCTGGCAGGCCGGCAAGCTCATGAAGATCGACTACAAGACCCGGGAAATGAAGATCTTCTCGCCGCCGACCGCGAATGCCGGCGCCTATTCGGTGGTGGTGGACAAGAAGAACGACCTCGTCTGGGTAAGCGAGCACAAGGTCGACAAGATCGCCCGCTTCAATCCCAAGACGCAGGAGTGGGTCGAATTCCCGCTGCCGGAGGCGCAGTCGGATCCGCGCCGCATCGACATCGATCCCAACAATCCAAATCGGGTCTTTTTCAGCGGCGACACCGCCGGCCGGGTTGGTTTCGTGGAAGTGCTGCCGTAAAACCCGAACCTAGATTCAATTCATTCCGGGCGCGATAAGGATCGCGCCCGGTGCGTTAGAGAGTACAATTTTGGCGATCCCCGGCCGCGGCTCTCGCTTTCCGGGAGAGGCTGTTTGCGCGGGCGCAAACCGCCTCAACTCGCCGCCTGAGCCCCCCACTGGGGGAATTTGCCCGCGCGAGGTTCATTCCTCGCCCGCAAAGCCGGCGATCTTCCAGCCGGTTGCATCCTTGACATAGCAGAGCTGGTCGGTCTGGAGCGATGAAATGAGCTCCTCGGCCACATATCCGACTTTGCCGGACGGTGTGACGACGCGCAGGAAGGCCGGCTCCGGCGCTCCGGCGTCCGGCTGTTCCACCATGACGCGGACGAGGTGGACCCCGAGTTTGTCGATTACGGGCGCGTCGGCCTTCGCGGCGGCGCGCACCTCGACGTCCGGCATGCTGGGGTAGCCCCATTCGCTCGGCGAGGTACCGGTGTCCTTGGCCAACTGAGCTGCAGCCATCTCGTCGAAGTTCGGAATTGCCGGAGCGCACATGATCCCTTTGCGCTGCGGCACCGATTCCAGGGTTGCTTCATTGGCCGCCTCAGCCAAGCCCTGCCAGCCGGAGCCATCGGTGTTGTCGAGGTCAATCGCGGCCGCCAGATTGTCGATGCCGGATTTTTTCTTGTCGGCTTTGTCGCCCTTTTCGCCTATCCAGAAGAAGTTGCGCACGACGAGCCGCGCCAGTGCGGCACGGTCTTTTCGGCCGGCGATGTCGCCCAGCTGTTTGCGAAATGCCGTGAAGCTAGGGTCGTTGTACGGCTGTGCCGGGGTCACCGGGATCGCTTTGTAGGGCTTGGGCGGGGCCAGTTGGCGGGGTTGCGCGGTTTGGCCTGCCGGCGCAGGCGCTTGCGCCCGCGGGGATTGGCCGGGTGGGCCGGCAGGCCCAATCTGTCCGGGGCCCGGAGCGAGTTGACCAGGACGCGGGGCCTGCGCCTGTGCCGGCAGTGCACACAGCGCAACGGCAGTGAATGCCCACAGCAACAACGACGGATAGGCAATACGGGAATGCGGCATTGAAGCGGCTCCGAGGTTGGAGAATGCAGCGCGCTATACAACCCGAGTAGGGTGCAATTGCGACGCTGGTTCTGTCTACGCGCGAGCGAGGTAGCACGCAACCGAGCCGGCTGGAACCGCAGGCTTGGGCGGCGAGTTGGCTTTTCGGTCGGGAGGCGGACATATCCAGAACGGTCACTGACTTGAGAAGCACGATCGCCCAGCTGCGCGACGACATCGATGCGGGCCGCACCGGCGACAAAGTCGATTGGCCGGACCCGGCCGCAGTACCGCTCGGGACGGACGAGGAGGCGGCCGGCACGCCGCCGGAGGCGTCGGCCGTCGAGACGGCGCTAAGGCTTGAGATGTCGCGATCGAGCAATTCAGTTGCCTATCGCGGGGTAGGAGCCGGGTGGCTGCTGATCGCGTTCGCGATGGCGCTCGGAATGGGATTGGTGGCATGGATCCTCTGGCAGGCCGGCTAGGCCGCGAGCCGAGCGCTTCGCGTATTTCTGAAAGCCGCGAAGCTGTCGCCGAGGCGCCTCGCGTCGTCATCGTCGGCGCGGGTTTCGGCGGGCTTGCCGCCGCAAAGGCGGTGGCACGGGCGCCCGTTCGTGTCACGCTGATCGATCGGGTGAATCATCACTGCTTTCAGCCGCTGCTCTACCAGGTTGCCACCGGCACGCTCTCTCCGGCCGATATCGCCTGGCCGGTGCGATCGATCTTGTCGCGCCAGCGGCACACCGAGATTCTGATGGCCGAGGTCACCGGGGTCGATGTTGGCGCCCGTGCGCTTGTGCTGAAGGGCGGCAAGCGCGTGGCCTACGACTACCTGATCCTCGCAACCGGAGCGACCTACTCCTATTTCGGTCACGAGGAGTGGTTGCCGGCAGCCCCCGGACTAAAGCGCATCGAGGACGCAACCGCGATCCGCCGGCGCCTGTTGCTCGCTTTCGAACGGGCGGAACTCGAGGACGATGAAGCGCAGAGGCGGCGCCTGATGACCTTTGTCGTGGTCGGCGGCGGACCGACCGGGGTCGAGATGGCAGGGGCGATCGCCGATATGGCGCGTCTCACGCTGGCCCGCGATTTCCGTCGCATCGATCCGCGCAACTCCCGCATCGTGCTGGTCGAGGCCGGGTCGCGCCTGCTCGCTGCTTTTCCCGAGACACTGAGCGGGTATGCGCAGCGTGCCCTGCAATCGATGCACGTGGAGGTGCGGACCTCGGCAAAGGTTGTGGACCTCGACGAACACCGGGTCCGCACGGCCGCAGGCGACTGCATCGAGGCCGCGACCGTCATATGGGCTGCCGGCGTCGCCGCCTCGCCGGCCGCAACCTGGCTCTCGGCACCCGCTGATCGGAGCGGACGGATCAGGGTCGAGCCGGACCTGTCGGTTCCCGGCCACCCGGAAATCTTCGCGATCGGCGATACCGCTTTGGCCCTCGGACCTACCGGCACGCCGGCGCCGGGCTTGGCGCCGGCCGCAAAGCAGATGGGACGCTATGTGGGTCGGTTGATCGCCGCCCGGGTGCAATCATGCGCCGCGCCCGCTCCTTTTCGTTACCGCGACCTCGGCGATCTCGCAACGATCGGACGCAAACGCGCCGTGGTGTCGTTTGGTCGCCTTCGCCTGACGGGTTTTGTCGCCTGGGTGTTCTGGAGCGCGGCCCACATTTATTTCCTGATTGGCGTGCGAAACCGCGTCGTGGTGGCCCTCAACTGGATATGGGAGTACGTCACGCTGCAACGCGGCGCCCGCCTGATCCTGCGGGCGATCCTCTTTATTTGACGTTATGCACCACCCATTCGTCGATGACGCGGGCGATGTCGAGATTGTTCTTCTCGATCATCACCATGTGGCCGTTGCCGTGAATGCCCTTGTCCTGCAGGCGGATGTATTCGGCTTTGACGCCGGCCTGATTGAGGTATTTGACCGTGCAGTGATCGTAGACTTGATGATAGGAAGCCTCGCCCGCCATCACCATGACGGGGATGTTCTTCAAATTAATGAGCTGGCGCGCCGGCGCCTTCTGCATCCAGCACACGAACAGATCCGGACCGTCGGCCTTGGCTTCTCGCTCGATCGCCAGCTCGCCCGGGTCCTTGATCGGCGGATCGTAGGTGATCGGAATGTCGGTCGGTCCCCAGGCGCGCGCCTTCCCGCTCGCAATGATGGCGCCCTCGAACGGAGGCCCCGCCGGTTCGATGGCGACGATCGCCTTGACGAGGCGCGGCCGCGCATCGGCGATCAACCAGCCGAATGCCCCCGACTGGGAATGGGTGAGCACGATCGCGGGTCCGATCCGATCGAGCAGCGCTGCCCCGGCATCCTTGTTGCGCTGTTCGGTCTCTTCGGCCGACAACACGGTTTCGACCTGGGTCGCATAGAAGGCATCGAAATAGGGGTCGCCCTTCTTGCCCTTGTTGGCGCCGTCGCCGGGCCATTGGGTGTGCAGCTTGGCCTGCGGCCAGGTGCCTGCGCTCTCGATCGCGGTGAACTGGAATTCCTCATTTTGCGCCGTGAACATGCGGGTCGGACCGTCTCCCGGATGGACCGCCGAGCGCCCGCGCATCGGCTGGTCGATCATGTAGACGACATAGCCTTGTTCGACGAAATACTCGGCCCATCCCTTGCGCCCGTCCGGCGTGCCCATCCAGTTGGTGGCAGTCTGGGCGGCGCCGTGGATGAGCACCAGCGGATAGGGCCGCCGCACATCCCTGGGCGCCAGCACTTCCACGTAGATCTGGCCCTGCATGATTTGTTTGCCGGCCTCGCCGACATATTTGCCGCCCACATAGAAATAGCCGCGCTGGCCGACCGCCGATTGATCGACCGCGGGCACCGGCAGCTTGGGCGGTTCCGCCCGTGCCGGCGCGATCGCGGCGGTGAGAAGGGGCAACACAACGCCGCAGGCGATTCGTGACATGAGACGCCTCATCGTTTTCCTCCCCGCACGCCGCCGCGAGCGTGCGCGGCGCCGCCGTCGGGGCGACCTGTGGTCGCCATTTTCAGAGTGTCAGAGGTCGGTCATCAGAACGCCAGCACGGCTGCGGCGATTGCGGATCACGGGTAAGGCAAGGGCGACCACAAAGGCCGCCCTGTCCTCAACGCGTCCCAGTCCATAAACCAGCTGGATTTAAGGGGCCATCCAGGTGGCGTTGCGTGCCGGTGCGAACCCGACCGGAATCAGCGCGGTTTCCTTCAAAGATTTGATATCGACCGCCGAGACGTTGTTGGTGTGTTCATTGGCGACATAGGCGGTCTTGTCGTCGGGTGTGATCGTCAGCCAGCCCGCTCCCCTGCCGCCAAGAGCGGCGCCTCCCAGCAGCTTCACGTCCGGTAGCGAGTAGGCGTAGAGGGTGCTGTTGAGCCTGCTGTTGACCAGCAGCGTCTTCTGGTCCGAGGTGATGGCGATGCCGTGAGACGCGGCAGGCCCCCCGAAGGGGTTTTGTTGTGCAGGCGGTATATCGGGAAGCTTGATTTGATTGGTTCTCACGCGCGTTGCAAAGTCGAGCACCGCAAATCCGTTAAGGCCGCCGTTCTGCGCATATATCTTATCGGTGGAGCCGTCGGCATTCTTGGAGACGGCCATCGGCGAGGGGGCCGGACTCATCGGCAACGTCCAAGCCACCTCGTTTGTTCGCGTGTCAACTACGGTCATCACGTTTGCGGGCGGTTTGGCGCCGCGGCTATTGCCGACAATCACGTACTTGCCATCCGGCGTGACGTTGAGATCGTGGACGCCGCCCTTGAGCGGGATGGTTTTGACGTTCTCAAGCGAGCGGGTGTCAATGACGTCGACGCCGCCGCTCGGATTGGCCTTGATCTGCGGAAAATCCGACAAGTCGTCGTAGGTCAGGGCGATCGCCACATAGAGCCAGCGCCCGTCCGGCGTGAGATCGATGAGGTTGGGGTTTCCGCTCAGAGCAATTCGCTTGGTTATCTGAAGGGTTTTGCCGTCGATGACCGTGACGGTATCGGTGGCCTCTTCGCTGACATAGATTCGGCTGCCGTCCGGGGCCACCGCAAGCCCATGTGGCGCCTCGATCCCCTTGATCTCGCCCACCACCTTGTTCGAGGCGGCATCGATAATGTGGATGTTATCGCCGGCGGAGTTGGTCTGGATGATCCGCAGCTTCGATTGCTGCGCGTCCGCCAATGAAGACCACGCCGTGCACAGGAGAATCCCAGCCAAAGCTGTAAGAGTCCCGCGAAACGCCTGCCTGCTCGTCATCTTGGTTCCTCCTTAGCTTTCAACGATGTCCTCCTGATCGATCAGGAGGAACGTCCGTTCGTTTAGGAGACAAATTGGTTATGGACCGTTATTTCAGCTTCGCGCCCAGCACGAATGCATTCAACGTTTGCCAATCCGGGTCCTGCTTGGAGGCGAATTGCTGACCGCCGCCGTGATGAGGATCCCCGCCGGCCTCCTCGGCAAGCGGATGCACGACCAGCTTGCTCCCCTCGAAGCCGGGCTGAGCCACCTTCTGGACCAGCACGAAGTTTCGGCGCGACTGCTCCTCGGTCCAGCTGGTGCTCCCGGGCGACAGCCGCACCAGGTGGAACGGCGCGTTATTGAACGTATGACAAACAACGCATCGCGCGTGGCCGGGCCGCTTAGCAAGGAACACGGGCTCGACCTTGGCCTTGAAAAAGTCGTAATCCAGCGACGGCGATGCGGCGGAAGAAGCCTGTTGGCTCCACGCTTTGGTGATCGGCCCGGCTGCCACCAATGACAGACACGCCGCGGCCAGCGCGCAAGACGAGGCCCTCTTCATGCGGACCCTCCCTGAGAGATTATATGATTAGGCGACGAAAACTCTAGGCTCAGGCTAAAGCTCTTGTCAAGTTACGGCCCTGGCGCGGGTCTCGCACGGGGCGCGCGGCGCCAGGCAAGACGCCGAGGAATTGACGGCTTTTTCTTTCCAGCGAGAGAGGCGCTCCAATTCGGCCCATCACGGCGGGCCAAACTTGTAGGAGACCACCGTCCGCCAGACATGCTCGTGCAGATTGCTGGTGAGCGTTTGGGCAGCGCCGCCGGCGACCGCCGGGTTGGCAAAGGTATCGCTGACGCTGCCGAGGCCGAGATAAAGATACTCGGTCCGCGTCGTCCAGTTCGGACCGAGCAGGCCGAAAAAATTCAACTTGTTCTCGATGCCGCCGCCGACCGCAAAGCCGGATTGGCCGTGGGAGAACGAGGCGCTCCCGGCCGCGGGCTGCACGATGTTGTCCTTCACTTGCGCAAACGCGCCGCCGGCGGTCCCATAGAACAGGGCCGGCCCCAGCGCGTAGCCCAACCGGCCGCGGGCGGTGCCGAACCAGGAGAGCTTCTGATCGATCGTCGTGGCGTCCACGCCGCAGAGGTTCACGCAGGTGAGATATCCACTGCCGGTGCTGTCCTGAAAATCGGCATCGACGCCGACAACCCAGCTTCCGAACTGCCAATTGTATCCAATGATACCGCCGCCCTCGAAACCGCGCGGCGACAGCTCGAAGCTTTCGGCATTGGCCGCCGGGATGATCAACGTGCTGTCATTGCGACCCAAGCCGAACCCGAAGGTGCCGCCGACGAACAGACCCGCCCAATTGGAGATCGGCGCAATGGCAACAGATTGATCCGGACCAAAGTGGTAATTGATGCCGCCGCGGAATATCTGCTCCTCATACTTCGTTACCAATATTCCGGTTGCGGGCGAGGCGACCGCGGCGCTGCCGAGATCGAGGTAGAGGTACTCGGCCTTGGCCGTCCAGTTGCCAGCGAGTGCCGCCTCAACGCCGGCGCCCCATGCCCAGCCGGTCTTGGTCGCGGTGGTGGTCGCGGCATTGGTGAGGCCGCCGAGGGTGGTGGCAAGGCCGGTTTCCGTCCCCCCATAAGCCGCGCCTGCGGTCACGTAGGTCAACACCTGGCCGTTTGCCAAGCCAAGGCGCCCCCGCGTCGTGCCGAACCAGTTGAGCTTCTGATCGATCAAAGCGGATGATCCGGCGAAACAGTTCAGCAGGCAGGTGCGCGGATCCGAAATGCCCGCCCCCTGAATGTCGGTTTCGGCGCCGAGCACGAAGCTGCCGATCTGATAATTGAAGCCCAACTGACCGCCGCCGAATGCCCCGGCCGGTACGGCGTTGAAGGTCTCGAAAGCGGCACCGGATGCGAGGATGCCCTCGCTCTGCCCGACGCCGTAACCGGCATTCGCCCCGATATACCAGCCGGTCCAGGCGTAAGGTGCCGGCAGCGGCGGCGCGAGGGGAGCCTTGACGGCCATATCGGCGCCGAGCGCGGGCACGCCAAGCGCGAGCAGCAATGGCGCCCCAGCGAGCAGCATACCGCAATTGCTTCGTGTCATTTCGATACCAGCCGAATCTTGATTTGAGGAGCTTGGTCATATTCGCACGCCGCCGTGGCCCAGTCTGTTACCGTCACGCCACAGTGCACAATATTGTCGACATCTCGATCTCAGGCTCGTCAAACGCAGATAAAAATGAGGAGGGCGTTGAACTATCTAAGAATTTTACACCGGCTCGGGCCCCTTCCAAGGATCGGGTTTGCGGTTGAGCCCGGTCGCGGCGACGCGCGCCCTGCGTCATGCGGGGAGGCGAGGCGTCCGCGGGCGCGCCGCTTTGTTTATGACAATGAAACTTGTGCATCGCGCGCGTTCGCGTACATTGACTTGGCAGAGAAACAAATAGTTGCAGGCGCGCGTGCCTGGTGCATGCGGATGCTGCTCAAGGGAGTGAAGCGTGGGTCGCGGTCGACGCATTCTCCTTTCTTTCGCTGTGGTGATCGCGGTTGGCGGCACGGGAGCGTGGTACCTGCATCAGGGGCCCGAGCCGGTTCGGGCGGCGCGTTCGTCGCAGGCGGCGGCGGTTCCGGTCACGGTGGCGACCGCCACCAAGCGCGACCTGCCGATCTACCTCACCGGACTCGGTTCGGTGCAGGCGTCCTTCACGATCGGCATCCGCTCGCAAGTCGACGGCCAGATCGAAGCCGTG
>JASHRR010000294.1 GCA_030037185.1 Xanthobacteraceae bacterium
AACGACAATGAACGCCCGATCTCCTACCCCTACCGCGACTGGGTGATCGGCGCGTTCAACCGCAACATGCCTTACGACCAGTTCGTCACCTGGCAGCTCGCCGGCGATCAGCTTGCCAACCCGACCCGCGAGCAGCTTCTGGCTACCGCCTTCCTCAAGGCCGGCCGTCAGGACTCCGAAGGAGGCTCGATCGACGAAGAATTCCGCATGATCAACGTGCACGAGCGCACTGAGCTGATCGGCAAGGACTTCCTCGGCCTGACCGTGGGCTGCGCCAAGTGTCACGACCACAAGTACGACGTGATCGCCCAGGCCGACTATTATTCGATGGCCGGCTTCTTCAATCAGATGGAGGAGGGCGGCTTAGCCTCGGCGAGCCGCGGCACGCCGCGGGGCGCGACGCTAGAATGGCCGACCGAGTTGCAGTCCAACAAGCTGGCTGAGGCCCACGCCGTCACTGTAGCCAAGGAACAGGCCTATCAGAACGTTCTTCGCGCAGCGCAGCAAAAGGCGGCCGCGATGCCGGACGGCGAGCGCACCAGCTTCCTTGAGGCGTCGATTGCGGCCGACACCCAGGCCTACTATCCGCTGGACAGCGGCTATCCCGGCGACTTCTCATCCATCTATGTGGAGCCGCCGGCACCGCTCTTGGGCATTCCGGTCGAAGGCGAGAAGAATCCCTTCGACGGCATGCCTCGTGCGCAGGTGGTGACCTCCCTGCAGAAGAAGATCCTGGCCGACGTCGGGGCCGGCAAGCCGACGCCGATGCTCGGTCGCACCCAGGCGGCTGCCGTGTCGCCCTTCGGCCGCCGCGCCGTCATGGCGGGCGACTTGGCGGCCATGAAGGCCGACCCAGGCCTGCCACGCCTTGCCGCTCGCGAGGTCGAGTGGGCCATGGAGCAGCTCATCGCTTCCGGCTACACGGACAACCGCCTGGGCATGGGCAGCTCACGCATCCGCGAGCGGCGGCTGCCGCAATGGGTCCACCCCGAGGCGCTGCAGTGGACCGACTCCGGCCTCGGCGACGGCAAGAAGGGGTTCGTCAGCAACGTGAAGTTCGTGCCCGGCCATAAGGGTGAGGGCATTGAGCTGCGTGACTCCGTGTTCTCCGCCGACAGGTCGGTTGGCATGTTCGAGCGCACCCAGCCCTATAGCTTGGACTTCTGGCTGAAGCTTCGGACCGAGCCCTACGTCGACACCACCCGGCCCAACGGGCCGTCGGCCTCGATCCTGTACAATAACGGCGTGATCGAAGGCCAGGGCTATGAGCTGAGCATGGCCAACGGTAGGCTCTCATACAGCATCATCCACCTCGCCCCGCGCGAAATGTTGCAGGTCTCCACCACGGAGAACATCCCGACTGGCCGCTGGGTGCACATCACCTCGACCTACGACGGCAACTCCAGAGCCGAGGGCATGCACCTTTACGTGGACGGCAAAGAATGGCCGGTGCAGATCGACCACAACGAGCTCACCCGCTCTTCCTTTCCACAGGGCACCAACAGCGGGTTCGCCAGCTATTTCGGCTTGGCCTCTGGGATCAACTTCAACCGTCCGGAGCTGGTGGACGGAGGGCTCGACGAGCTTCACGTCATCACCCGCGCGCTGACGCCGCTGGAAGTGGCCTATTTGGAGGATCCAAAGGCGGCCGAGGCGGTGCCGCCGCAGCAAGCCCGCGCCGACATGGCGCTGATCTCCGCCCGCCGAGACCCTGCGGTCCAGAAGGCGTGGCAGGAGCTGACCGACGCGCGACTCAATGAGCAGCGGGTCGAAACGCCGATCCACCGCATCATGATCGCAGGCGACCAGCCGATCCCGCGCAAGACCTACGTGCTCGATCGCGGCGTGTACAATTCCTACCGGCAGGAAGTGAAGCCGCAGGCGATCCCGCGGGTGTTCCCGTGGAGCGACAAGCTGCCGCGCAATCGCCTGGGCCTCGCTGCGTGGCTGTTCGACCCGCAGCATCCCCTGACCGCCCGTGTCTACATCAATCGCATGTGGCAGGGCCACTTCGGCAGCGGCATCGTGCAGACGGTGGATGACTTCGGAACGCAGGGCACAAACCCGACCCACCCGGAGCTGCTGGACTATCTGGCTGTTGAGTTCATCCGCTCGGGCTGGGACATCAGGCACATGCACAAGCTGATGGTGATGTCCGCCACCTATCGCCAGAACTCCAACATTAGCGCCGAGAACCTGGAGAAGGATCCGCGCAACTTCTTGCTGGAACGCGGCCCCCGCTTCCGTCTGCCAGCGGAGACTATTCGCGACGCCGCCCTGATGGCGTCGGGCCTGCTGGTCAAGAAGGTCGGCGGCGACGCGGTCTTCCCTTACGCTCCGGACGCCATCTGGGAGGGCGTGGCCCAAGGCGAAGTGGTCTATCCGACCAACGTGCCAGCCGAGGAGAACTACAGGCGCTCGATGTACACCTTCGTCAAGCGCAACGCTCCGGCAGCGAACCTCGTGCCGTTCGACATGTCCGACCGCCGCGACGCCCAGGTGGTTCGGCCCACTTCCAACACGCCGCTGCAAGGCCTGGCGATGTTGAACGATACCCAATTCATGGAGGCCTACCGCAGGCTGGCGGAGCGAGCGATTAACTCGTCCGCTAACTTGGACGAGCAGCTCATCACCTTGTGGCGCTTGGCGGTCCGCCGCCATCCCGACAACGCCGAGCTCGCGGCCACCAGGGCTTACCGCGCGTCGGAGCTCGCCCGCATGCAAGAGTCGCCCGAGGATGCCAAGAAGCTCATCGCCATCGGCTTGGCCGCGGCCGATCCCGAGATTGACCCGGTTGAGCTCGCGGCCCTGACGGTCGTCACTGCTGGCGTGATGAACACGCCCGACGCTTATACCCTGCGCTAGGAGGCAGACGCACATCGCTGCGTCACGGCGCAGGTGGGTTGAGCGATAGCGAAACCCATCAAGGCCATGCCGGAAGTAACCCCGACGGTGGGTTTCGCGATCGCTCAACCCACCTACGGTAGGAGGGACAACAATGCGCAAGAAGATCGAGATCGATCCGAGCATACTTGCCAACCTGACGCGCCGGGCCGTGCTCAGTTCCAGTATGGGTCTCGGAATCATCGCGGCGTCCAAGCTCCTAGGAGGCGCCAGCTCCCTGGCCAAGGACGCGACTTCGGCGGGTGCGCCTAGTCCCAACTTGGGCAAGCTGACCACTGGTCATTTCCCGGCCCGGGCCAAACGGGTGATCGACATCCATATGAAGGGCGCGGTGTCCCAGATCGACACCTTCGACTACAAGCCCGAGGTCATTAAACGCCACGGGGAAGAAATACCGCCGTCCGTGAAAGGGAACGCCAAGATCTCGTCTATGTCCAACGGTCAGACAACGTTCCCGCTGATGCGCCCGCTCGTGCCGTTCCGACAGTACGGTAAGTCTGGCCGCTGGGTGTCCGACCTGATGCCGCACATCGGCGCGATCGCCGACGACCTGACGTTCATCCATTCGGTGTGGACGCCACAGGTCAACCACGATCCGGCGGACATCCTGATGCATACGGGGTTCCAGCTGCCGGGCCGTCCGTCGGCAGGGGCATGGGTCAACTATGCGCTCGGCACCGACAATGCGAACCTGCCGTCCTACGTGGTGATGAAGTCGCAGTTTCAGGGGTCGGGCGTGGGCGCCACCCAGGCGACCTGGTCAGCGGGCTTCTTGCCCTCCAACCACCAGGGCGTGGAGTTCCGCTCGGGTAACGAGCCCGTTCTCTACGTGAGCAACCCCGACGGTATGAGCCGCGAGGGGCGCCGCGGCCAGATGGATTTCATCGACCAGCTCTCCAACTTTCAGTACAAGATGAGCGGCGACCCCGAGATCCTGTCCAAGATCGTGCAGTACGAGATGGCCTACCGGATGCAGGACTCGGTTCCGGAAGTCACCGATCTGAGCGACGAGCCGGACTATATCCTCGACATGTACGGCCCGCAGGTCCGCCAGCCGGGCACCTTCGCCCGCAACTGCCTGCTCACCCGCCGCCTGATCGAGCGCGGCGTCAAGTACGTGCATTTGATTCAGGTCGGCTGGGACCACCACAGTAACATCGCCCGGCTTCATCCGCCTGATTGCTGGGCGGTCGACCAGCCGTCCGCTGCCCTGGTCATGGACTTGAAGCAGCGGGGCCTGCTCGACGACACCCTGGTCAGCTGGAAGGGTGAGTTCGGCCGAACGGTCTACGCCCAGGGCGGGATCAATCCCAATTCAGGGCGCGACCATCACGGCGGCAATTTCACCATGTGGATGGCGGGCGGCGGGACCAAGCCGGGGATCGCCTACGGCAAGACCGACGACTTCAGCTACAACATCGTGGAGGACCCGGTCGAGGTTCACGACCTCAACGCGACCATGCTCTACCTTCTAGGCATCGACCACAAACAGCTGACCTTCCATTACCAGGGCCGCGATTTCCGTCTGACCGACACCGCAGGCAACGTGATCCAAGGCATCCTAGCCAAAGGCGCCGCTTGATGCAGTTCATCTGGTTTCTGGGGCGTTTCCACGTCCTGCTGGTCACTTGCAATTGGGCATAGCGCTGGAGATTCTCATCCGGTTCTGGTCGAAGCCCCCCGATGGCCCGGGGTGACGCCGACATCTTGCGCGCGGCTGGCCCGAGAAGACTGCGCGCGGCTCTACAGGGCGATTCAGCCGGCGCTCGACCAAGGCCCCGCTACCTCGTGGTATATCCCGCACCATGGATAGGAATTTGGCGACTGCGCTGGCGCGACCAGGTTTTCGCTAGTAACGCGGTCAGCGATGAGCACTAGTCCGACAGCCGAGCCGCAATCGCTGATCGACCTCCGACGCGGTTTTAGCCCATGATCGAGTATCGTCTGATCGCCGTTGGCGTGGCGCTCCTCAGCGCCGCCGCCATGCTCTATGTGGGTCTCTACCAGAGCCGCTTCGTGGGCCGCCTGATCTGCCCGATTTTCGCAGACGGTTGCGAAGGCGTCGCCGATGCGCCGTTCGCGCGGCCGTTTGGTATCCCTGATGGATATATTGGTGCCGTTCTCTATGCTTTGATCGCTGTTCTGCTGATGGTTCCGACCGGACGATGGGTCTGGTTTGCGCTGCTAGCTCTATCCGCGCTCGCCACGCTCGCCAATGTCATCGGCGTGCGCGATATGATGAATCTTGGCAGCTTTTGCTTCTATTGCTTGACCACGGCCATCCTGTCACCGGTTCTGCTCTGGGCTGTTTGGGAGCTGAGCTAGCCCGAGTTGGGTTAGTAGGCAATTTACGCGAAGCAGGCGGACGACACGCGAGCAGACGTTGGGATTGCGAGCTGATGCCCGAGGCTTCGATCATCTCGATGTTGATCGACGCCGGCCAGAATCAGCCCGCCGATACGGGTGCGTGCTACAGGAGCCATAGGAGCGCCCCGAATTTCACGATGAACGACAACGCCTACGTTTGCGGCTCATCTTCATCCATTGATTGTTAACCGCTGCGCCGGTGTGAGAGAGGTTTGGCAGCGTCCGGCCCGACGCGGGGGTGATCCTGCCGCATTTGAAGAGGATAGGTCGGCCAATCTCGCGTTGCCCGTGGTCTGTGCCATCCGCGATGTTTGCGTGACCTGATCCATCGTCCGTGGCGGCTGGGCTCGCCGTGGAGCTCTTGGAGACACGACCGATGCGGTCAAGGTTACCCTCACTCAACGAGGCGAGCAGCGCCGTTGGTTCGCTCGAAAAGGGACGACCACCTACCATCAGC
>JASHRR010000295.1 GCA_030037185.1 Xanthobacteraceae bacterium
GGTCGATTGAGAATCGCCGGCAGTCGAGTCATTCCGTCGCACTACAGGAAAAAAGCGATTCGGTTACCGTTGCGCCTGTCCTAAGCGCGTTCAAAAAGGTGCAGAAGGCGGTTAAGGTTCGTGTGGCCACCGAGGAAGCCGTTGATGGAAGGCGATCTTCGGCATCGGCCGGCGGCCTTCGAGGAAGGCGATATGCATCCAGAGTACGTCGTGACCATCGCCAGGGATCTTGGCGTCACCGATCAGGATGTGGTTGATATGAACCGCCGCCTCAACCACAATGCGTCACTGAATATGCCCATCCGCGCGGACGTTGGTCGGCGCGAATGGCAGGATTGGCTGATCGCTTTGAGCAGCGGCGATTGGCGGATGAACGAATCGTCTGGATGAGCTCGCAAGGCGGTTTCGTGCGAGATCCGTTGCTTCGCCTTGCGCAGATTGAAGAACTGCATCTTTGCTTGGCGGTCGTGCCTATCCTTACCATGGACCATGATCGGAGGGTGTGTTCACCAGCTCAACCGCTCTCCGCCCGCTAACTAAGGCCTTCGCGCGCCCTTTTTCATGGCGACGCATAACGTATGCTGTGCACCCCGCGAGAAGTCCTCGTCCACCTCCTCAATCGGCTATCTATCTGAGGGTCGCGGCACCCCGGCTCGTTGCTCGTCCAATGCCGCACCCGCTGATCCCGCGCAGCCGCCGATCGCCCTCACCTCGAGGCGGACTCCTGTTCTTCAACGTCCACGGGCCAGGGCAATTTCGCGCTGGTCCTGATGTGGGACAGACCCGGCATAATCGGCCCAGCACGTTGATGAAAGTCGTCGATGGCAACGGCACACCTCCTCCACGGCTATCTCGGCGTCGGCAAGACACCGCTCGCGCGCCCCGGAGCACGAGCTTCCTGCCGTGCGCTTCACGCGCGACGAATGGATCACGCGTCTCTGCGGCGATCATCGGGATGCCGAACGCGCGCAATCGAGGACATGCGGTCTGGTCGCGTTGCCTGCAAGTTGGGGCTCGACGTCGTGCTCGACTTCGGGCTTTGGTCGCGTCAGGAAATTGCCTGCCGAGATCGCGGCGCTAGCCGCCTTGGCGCACCTCGATCGCGTGACGTGTTCGGACAGCGTGGCGTCGCAACCGATTGAGAAGCGGAACACCAAGTTGAGCGGCGATTTCCTGATCGTGCCGCTTTCGAAACCCTCGCAAGGCCCCCATGATCGCCTCGAAAACGACGTTCATCCGGCCAATGTCGGACAAAGAAAGGGTGCAGAGGAAAGCGGTAGCGAACGTCGGAATAAGTGTTGTCGGCGCAAAGCCTCGGGAGAGCAAGTGAACCGGAAACTTCTTGTCATGGGTGTTCCGGCCGCCGGCAAGACCACGCTTGCCCATACCCTGGCACCGCTGCTCAATGCGGTCGTGTTCGACGCCCACGCCGTTCGCGCGAACCTGGCGCGCGATCTCGGCGTCGGCCACCAAGACAGCGTCGAGCACGCGCCCCGCATGGGATCGATGTGCGATCGCCTGGTTAAAGCCGGCGGCACAGTAATCGCTGACTTTGTCTTTCCGACGACACATACGCGCGCCGCTTTCGGAAAAGCTTTTACGACCTGGCTCGATCGGGCGATCTCGGCGACCAAGATGCGCAAGCTCGGCACAGTTCCTTGAGCGATGCGCTCGGCGAATCAAATCCTTGCGCGCGCTTTTGCCGCCCATCAAGCGGGCCATATTGCCGAGGCTGAGTCCCTGTGCACACAAGTGCTGCGGGTCGACAAGACGCAATTCGATGCACTGCATATGCTCGCGATGATTGAGGCCCGGCGCGGCAATTTTGCCGCCGGCCTAGCCCGCATCGATGAAGCGCTGCGCGTCAGGCCGAACACAGTCGACGCGCTGATCAATCGGGCGTGCATGCAAAGTGCGCTCGGCGATGCTGCTGGTGCGCTTGCGACGTACCAAAAGGCGCTCGCTCTCAATCCGCAATCCGCGCTGGCGCATAGCAACATGAGCGTCGTGCTTCGCCAGAAGGGACAGGCCGAGGACGCGCTTGCGCACTGTGACGCGGCGCTCGCTGTCGCGCCGGATTACGCGGACGCCTGGAACAATCGCGGCAATATTCTCTGCGATCTGAAGCGTTGGCAGGACGCGCTCGCGAGCTATGATCGGGCGATCGCCGTGCACCCCGAGCTCGCGGAATCCCATGTCGGCCGCGGCAACGCGTTGCGTCGACTGAGTCGTTACGACGAAGCCGTCGCCGCTTACGATCGAGCGCTGACGCTCAGGCCCGGCAATGCGGAAACGCTCTGCAACTGGGGCGTCGCTCTCGCCGAGCTGAACCGTTTTGAGGCCGCAGAGGCAAAGTTCCGTCGTGCCATCGCGCTCAATCCTGGCTTCGCCGGGGCGTATAACAATCTCGGGCTGACCTTGAAGGAACGCGGGCAGCTGGTCGAAGCAGAGGCAAATTTCCGTCGTGCCATCGCGCTCAATCCTGGCTTCGCCGGGGCCTATAACGATCTCGGGCTGATCTTGAAGGAACGCGGGCGGCTGGTCGAAGCGAAACAGGCGATAGAACAGGCAATTCGTCTTTCGCCTGCGACGACGTCCTACTACGACAATCTCGGTGAGATCAAATCATTCGTAGCCGGCGACCCCCATATCACGACGCTCGAAAGATTGGCGGAGCAAGCTGCCGCTCTACTCACCTCAGACCGTATCCATCTGCATTTTGCGCTCGCCAAAGCCTATGAGCATACCGCTAGGTTCGAGGACGCGTTCCGCCAATTGCTCGCCGCTAATGCGCTCAAACGCCGGCAAATTGCCTACGATGAACCCGCTACGCTCGCCCGCATGGAACGCACGAGCGCGGTGTTTACTCGCGACTTCATAGCGGCTCGCCATGGGGCCGGCGCGCCATCTCCAGTTCCGGTGTTCATCGTCGGAATGCCGCGTTCGGGCACGACGCTAATCGAGCAGATCCTGGCGAGTCATCCCGATGTTTACGGAGCCGGTGAGCTCGGCCTGTTCGAGCAGGCTGCGCGCGCTGTCGGCAACGCGTTGCCCGATGCTCGACGCTTTCCGGACATGGTGTTGGCCATGTCGGGTGAGCATTTTCGCGCTCTGGCAACGCATTACCTCGGCGGCCTGCTGCCGAACGCGCCGAAGGCGTCGCGGATTGTCGATAAGATGCCGGGGAATTTTCTTTTTACCGGCCTCATCCATCTGGCGCTGCCTCAGGCAGCCATCATCCACGCGGTCCGCGATCCGATCGATACGTGCGTGTCTTGCTTCTCGGTGCATTTTACCCGCGGGCAACCACACACATCCGATCTGGCGGAGCTTGGTCGCTATTACCGGCACTATCGGGCCCTGATGGCCCATTGGCACCGCGTGCTGCCGCCTGGACGCATCTTTGAGGTGCATTATGAGGACCTCGTCGATGATATAGAGGGCGTAGCGCGATGCATCATGGCTCATTGCGGACTGGCCTGGGACGCCCGTTGCCTCGACTTTCACCGCACCGAGCGGCCGGTCCGAACGGCGAGTGCCGCCCAGGTTCGCCAACCGATCTACAAAAGCTCGGTGGGGCGCTGGCGCCGATATGCGAATTTCCTGGGGCCGCTATTGAGCGAGCTAGAACCTTCCCGCGCCGCAATCATTCCTGCGATCGGTATAAAATCCCAAACCTCAAGGAGTGTGGATTGGCCTCCTCAAAATTGACCCCTGATTGGCGGGCTTTTAGCTTAGACCCCTTCCGGTAAGGAGCACCTAAAGAGCGCGCGCAACACGAGCGACCGAACAGACCACTCGGCAACGTTCTTCGACCGATCTATCTCGGTTTGGTTGCAGATCGGGCGGTGCACAGGGTGCAGGGGTGTTGGTGCTTTTCCGGTCGCGCCTCGACGGGTTCCGTCCGCCGCCTCCTACGCGCCGGTTTGCGCCCAGGCGGCGTCACGGACGCGCTGACTCTCCCGCTATCGCTGTCCTGCGGCCAATGGCGGCGCCGTCACGTCCGGCGTGTCGGCCGTCTCCGTCATCAGGGCGTAGCTCAGCGGAGAGCGCCGACCTTGGGGACCGGATGCCGCCGGTTTTATCCCGGCTGCCCTGACCACACAAACACGCAGCAGCTCAGCCTTGCTCGCTGCCGCCATGCGCAGCGTGGCACGACAACCGCCGTCAGAGCGGGACTTGCCCTCAAGAATACGGTTCCTTCGCCTGTCAAGCGAGAGGTCGTTGGTTCCAATCCAACCAGGGCACGCCAAAATTGCCCCGTAGCTTAGTGCTAGAGCGCTTACGATCCGTCCTCGATACTTGCCAAGGCCCGCGCTGACGGCCCATACGAGGGGAGTGCGATGCGCAGGACTGTCAGAGCAAAGAATGAACTTCGCACCTACGAGAGCGCGCCGGCCGTTCCCGGCCTTTCGGCCGAGAAGCAAACCGGACCGTGTTGCCCTGCCGGCTCAGTTCTACGAGCGTCGGGGCGATTGCCGATCGCATTCGGGAGATGGCGAGCCTGGCACTCCAAGGCGCGCACCGCGTCAACCGTCGGGCCCAACGCAGCAGCAGGGCGCGCCACCGCCAAATTGATCGTTTCCTCCGTTTCGCCACCTACTCGATCACCACTTGTACCATCTCGATCGCGACTTGTAGCGTCGTTACTATGAAGGCGACACCACCAATCGCTGCCATGAATCTGGCGACGCTGCCCCAGGGCCATTATGGGCCGGGTCACGCTGATAGCGCAAGGATGACCGCCAATGCCTATTATCTGCCAAACGTTTACTGCAAGCCATATCATGATAGCTAACAACAACCAATCAACTACTAAAACTACCCTGATATCAAATTTTTGATCCTCTAGCAGGGACTCAAACCATTTATCAACCATCTTATCCCCGCATTTCCACTCGGTCATAGGCCGCGAGAGCCAACGTCGATCATTACATTGCAACCGAGAAGGCAGCCGAACGCGAAGTCATAGCGGCGCCCACACCTGACGACAAGCCCATTACCGGCTTGCTTCCGGCCTTCACGGAGGTTACCGTGTAATCTCGTCAACGCAATCAGGATCAAAATCCATGGCCTTCACCAACGCCGAAAAGCAAGCCCGCTACCGCGATCGCCACCTGGTCGACGGCAACAAGCGTCGTGTGCAACTCATTCTCGACGCCAGCACCCGGGAGCAACTCGGCCGGTTGGCCCATCGCAAAGGTTATACCGTAACTGCTCTGATAGAGGAACTCGCCGCGAGTGCCGAGCGGCGCACGGTCGCGAAGCTGTCAGGCAAGGCGCTGAAGCGCTATTACGGCGGCGAATAGGCGTATCGTCACCAATTGAGCATGGTTACGCCGCAACTAACCTACACGCGCCGTGCTAAACAATGGCGCCGAGCCAGCGTCATCCAGAAACCAACGCCGATACGAAGCGAGCCATACAGCTGATCGACACCAACATCATTTCAGCAAGCGAGTCTGCCGTTAGAAACCCAAGCCGCCGAAGCGCGCCATCCTGGCAGGGAACGCCGTAAAGCCGCAGCGAGCCACGCTCATCAAGAAAACCAGAGAATATAGTACAATAATCAGTATGCCAAGAAGCGTCCGTGCACCGACGAAGAAGAGCGAGCATCTACATCGGTAGCTGATAATGCAAAGCGAAGTCATCGCCGTCTCGTCAATCACTTGCTGGCCAAGGCGCGGTGCATGGCGTCGAGCATGCCCGGGTGCTCGGCGGAACACTGGCGGGCATCGAACCACTCGCTTTCGATGGCCTCGGGCGCACCCGAAATTCCTGATGACGAAAGCCTGCGGGACTCGTCGTGAACGCACACACGGGGCTGCGGGAAGTTAACGCATGCCACTTGGGCGGGCATCTGGCGTAGGGACCGGACGGTCGTGCGCTGCGCGGGGTCGCTGACGGCTGCACGGTCGACTTCCGTGCGCTGCTCGGTGAGGAAGTCCACGCCGGTCTCGTTTGTATCAACGTAAATGAGCCCCGACGTTGCAAGACGCGGCTGTTGGCCTTCGCACTCGAGCGGCGGTGCGATTGCACTTTCGAATAGGTTTTGGCGCCGGCAGCCACCGCCCCGCTGGCCGCGGCGCGGTGCTCGTGCAGCCGACGGTCGGGCAGTTTGAGCCGAAGCCCCGCCCGCCCAACTGGCACGCAGCGATTCGCCCTGGTACGGCGCCATAGCATTGTGTGGAAGTGCGGGCCGACCATGAGCCACTGATCTCGTGTGCCATCGCTTCGGCGGCAGCAGGAGCTCAGCGGGCTGCATCAAAACGGCTGTGCCACATAATTGAACGCGACGGCTCTTCAGCGCTCCGTATCATCGCCAGCAGGAGAGGCGATATCAAAGCTAGCAGTCTGTTGCGCGCGGGCGCTCCCTCGAATCGACAGATCTCATTCAAGGTGCCGTCTGGAAACCGCCGTCATGGAGCGGCCCGCCCAGGAAACGTACCAGCGGCCCGCAGCAGCTACGGACATCGGCGTGCCGTGGCAGCGCTGCGATTGCCACGGGCCCTACTGCTAAGCCGATTCGTGCGATAAATTTGCTCTTTTCCCGAACACAAGGTCACCGCCGCCGGAGCCGCCATCGATCGCTCGGTGCGGAACCAGGGGCTGCACGACCATCATAGCCGGCGGTGCAGCGATTTCGATGCCCAGCTCCTGGAAGCGCTTCTTCATGCGACGGTTGAATTCGCGCTGCACACTCCATCGACCAGCATCGGTGCATTCGATCTGGCCGAGGATGGTGACCATGCCGGCATCGATCTTGTCGACGCCCCAAAGCGCCAAGTCACCCCTGATCAGTGACTTGAAATCGGGGTCTTGCCGCATTTCGGCAGCGATGTCCTTAAGCACCTCACCGACGCGGTCGGTGTCCTCCTTGTAGGCCACGTTAACGCTGATCGAGGCGTTGCCGATACCGCGATTGGTATTGGTGACGCTGGTCACAGCGCTGAACGGGATGATGTGGACGGATCCATCATTTGCGCGCAGCCGGATGCTGCGGATCGAGAGGTTTTCGACCTTGCCTGACAAACCGGAGACGGTGACATAGTCGCCCACCTGCATCGCATTCTCCAGCAGCAGAAATATCCCCGTGATCACGTCCTGGACCAGCTTCTGCGAGCCGAAACCTATAGCCACTCCGACGATGCCGGCGCCCGCCAGCAGGGGCGCAATGTTGACACCGATCTCGCTCAGTGCAGTCACTCCAACCACTGTGACGATTGTGATCAACAGTGTGGTGCGTAACATCGGCAGCAATGTGCGCAGCCGTGCCATTCGGGAATGACGCGCATCGCGGCTGAGCTGAACCAGGTGCCGGTCGATCGCAGCGTTAGCGATCTCCCAAATCACGAGTGCGATCGTGCTTGCGACGAAGATGGTGACGCCCGACGACAGCAACCGGCCACCGATCTGACCGGTTTCGAACCAACCCCAGACGTGGATGCCCCAAACCTCGAACAATACCAGCACGGTGAAAGTTGCGATCACCGCCAAGACGGCTCCCCGCAATGCCGGATAATAGCGATTAGCGCGCGCCTCCAGCGTCGGAAAGCGCATGGCAATTTCGGGGCTGATCCGGAAGATGCGATCGAGTCCACCAATGGCGACGATAGCGGCGAGGCGGGCGGCAATCAGCACGCCCACCGTCGCAATGAAATACTGCAGTACGAGTGTGTAGCCGTTCTGCACCCGCATCGCCCACACCACCCATAGCGCCATCACAAAGAAAATGGCGGCGAGGTGCCAGAAATCGGCGAGGCGATTTCGCAAGGCGCCGAAAGCTCCGCGCGCCTCCGGCGCTCGAATCCAGTCGGCGACCGCGCGACGGCACTGCAACACGATGATGACGAGGAAGAGATGAACAATCAGCATCACCATTCGCACCAGCGCGGCATATCCTGCACGGTGCAGCCCGAGCAGCCGTGCCACTTCGGCTATCGCAATGCCGAAAACGGCGACGATGACGATGCGCTGGACCCAGATCTCGATGTAGGCAGCGGTCTCATCCCGCAGCTTGAGAAAGCGGAAACGCTGCCCCCTGGGCAGTATGATCGTACGCGCGATGCACAAGATGACGCGGCACATCACATAGGCGTGGATCACGGCCAGGATAACAAGCCGCGTCGCTACGGGCGTGCCGAGCGGAGTGCCAAGTAGCACGCTGCTGGCCGCTGCGAAAACGAACACGGGCAGAAGATCGAGCAGGAGATGCGCTATGGCGAAGGGCAGGCGCTGCAACAGCCGCCAGGTCCGAGCCGACCGTGCGACATTGCCGCTGGCACTTCCAACCGCGTCGGCGACGGACTGGTGTGGCTTGCGGCACACCTGCTCCGCGAGGTTTTCGAGTGCAGTCGTGGGGCGCTGCAACCCGCGTAGAGCAAGCCATTCCAGCAGCAACGCGACGCAGAGGACGACGAACAGCTTCCACACCGCGTCGAACATGCGGTCCCGCGCATAGGGATCGCTCGCCGTCTGCTCGATCCAGCGCCATAGCACTGGGAAATGCGTGATGGTCCGCGCCGCGGCCTGGACGTCGTCCGATACGGCGCCGATCCACTCGGATATTTGAATGAGCATTTGCGCGCCGAGGCTATCGGGGGTGGCCGTCTCGTCAGGTTCGTTCGCCGGGGCACCGGTCTCTCTTGCGCCCTCGGTTGCTGGCGCCGGCGGGCTTGTCGACGAGTTCCGCATCGCTGCCGTCGCACCGGCGATCGCCTGCAAAATTTCGACGGTCTGAGCGCGCTTGCTTTCATCCTGAAGCACCTGGAGAGCTTGGCGTGCCTGCTCAGGCGTGACCGCAGTACCCTGCGATGGCGGTACATGCGATGAGGACTCAAGGCTCTCCCCGCTGGCACCGCGTACGACGATCCCTATCAGCAGTCCGGCAAAGACCAAACGCAGAAATACGACACTGAGCTGTTGCAATGCAGACTCCTTAGAATTTGTTGGAGGGGTGCTAGCAACATAGAAATGGGGCAGCATGACGCCTTCTGCAGTTTTCACCGCTCTATTGCAGCGTCTGTTCCCGCCCGATGAGGCGACGACTTGTGGCATTTTTTGCCCGCGCAAGACCGGCGCGGCGCTCACCGGCCCGCCTGGAGCCTTTCGGGTGGGCGGCTTTGATCTAGTTCACTTTTTTCGTGAGTTGAGCGTTGCAGGCTGGTCGCTTACCCGGCGTGTCAGCAGCAAGCACCACGCGGCGGAAAACGGCCATCGCTGGTTGCGTCGGCACAACCGACCGCCCTGTGGACAGTTCTTCGATGAACGCGCATCAACCGAGTAGCGTCAGCGCGGCACACCGTGCGCCCACCCCCTCTTGGTCGGTATTGATCGAGCCGGCCACCGTCCAGCCATCCCGTCTTTGGTCTGCGGTGAGCAATCACGAGGGCCGCCTGCTCTCGATCGGCAGTGGCACTTAAGCCCTCCCTTTAGCTGGGCCGGCTCGATACAAGGCCGGGCTCAGCACATCGGACGGATTTCCAGTGAGTGAGATCACACTGTAACGGCATCGATGATGGCCGCGGGCCGGAAGCACAGCTGATCTTGCCGCTCCTGCATGAAACCGTGGCGGACGTCTAGATCACGCTCACAGGATGACAGACCGGCGCGAGGGCGAACGTGCCCCTCAATCGAGTTATTCGTAGCGCGAGGCGCGAACATCGCACACCCGAGCAAACGCGGGCTCACGCCGTTGATCATGGCGACCCCGCAATCACCGAGACGCGATCTGGCCGGCGGCGGGCACGACACCGACTACTACGACTTCGCCAGTACACTGGACGTATTGGCCCGCCACGGCATCACCGCCTTGGGCGCGGCCGTCCTCGCCATAGCGGACCGCAATCGGAATTTCAGGGCTATGAAGCAAGAAACAATAGTTCCTCGCGAAACGATTCAGTTCGAGTACCCGCCCGCCGAGTCCCAGCGTTAACCGCCTGGCCTCCGACAGAGCTCCAACGGCTCCCGTCAAGAGGGACTGCTCGCGAATGCGGGCCAAGATCGAGCACGCCAATGGAGATGACCGCGCGGTGATTGAAGACCTAGTGCGCGGCCTCTCGCGCCGCTTGGGGTTGGACCGTTCGGTGTTACCGGCCGCGGCTAAGCCGGGGCATCAAGCCAATACGTGCTGCTCATGGATGTGTTTCGTTTTTGGCGGCGCGCATTCCCGCCGCTGCCGTATCACGCTCGCACATGTAGGCACCGTTCTTGGTATTTCCGTAATATCTCGTCCCGCTGAAGTGGTAGATTTTCGAACTCAAAGTCACCCACACGACAGTATCAGCGGGGCAATGAGCCTTGGCCTCAGCTTCAGTTGAAAATTGGTTGGCCCCGGTTGGAGCCCGCGCCGTAGAGGCTGGCGCCGGAGCAGCTCTGGTCGCAGGAGCAGTCGCTGTCCGTGGCTGAGCAGGAGCGGCCGGGGTTGTAGTTGGGGCGGTGCCGGTAGCCGACGGTGTCGCGGGAGCGGCCGGTTGTGTGGATGCACTGCCACCGCGACACTGAGTGACGTAGGCCTTTTCGGTAATCCCGTTGGCCTGATTTGCGGCTTTGTTTGCTCGCCATTCCTCCTGACAAGCTTTTGCAGTCTTTTGCTCAGCGACGCTGAGCGAGGATGACGACGCAAACCCCAAGGCCGCCAAACACATGATCGCCGTGATTTGCCCTCTCATGTTGACATCTCCTTCAAGGAACGCGGACACATACCAGCTTGCCAGCACGTTCGGAAGGCTGGCGACGCTTGCAACTAGAGGGTGGTTGACCGCTGTGGCGGAGCCGCACGGTCAGTGCGCGAACCGCCAGTGGGCTGTGGCACAGCACCGCCAGGGCGATCAGCCATCGTCGGGCGTGTTCGACAGGTATCGACGCCAACGCACGAACAGCCTGTTAAAGACGTAAAGTCCAATGTTGGGGGTGCCCTTCCGCGCCGCCGCGAGCGCGAACAGACGACGCCAGTCGCACAGGCGGCCAGCAGAATGGGCAGTCACTGCTGGTGGTGGATTTATTGCGGCTCCGGTAACCTTTACGCACAGCACACCGATCGCGACTGCAAGTCTATGGTTGACTGTCCCAACAGCGAGAAATCGTTGTCGGGACCGGTTCCTGTTTCTCGGAGTGCACCCAAACCACAAATGCCCCGTTTAGGGGAAGGGAGCTTTGTGATGTCAGCTGAATCGGAGGCAAAACAGTTGTCTGTTCTCGTGGTTATGGGGGTCTCCGGCGCAGGCAAGAGCACAATAGCCGCTCTGCTGGCCCTTCGCCTGGGTTGGACCTATGAAGATGCTGATTGGTTCCATCCGCCCGCGAACGTCGAAAAGATGCATTACGGCCACCCCCTGACGGATGACGATCGCTGGCCATGGCTGGAAGGGATTGCTGCATGGATCGATGCTACACAGCGTGCGGGTGGACACGGCGTAATTGCCTGTTCGGCGCTCAAGCGCGCGTATCGCGACGTCCTGATCGGTGACCGGCCTTGGGTGCGGCTTGTCTACCTCAAGGCGGAGCGAAGTCTCGTTGCGCGCCGAATTACCCTGAGGCAGGGACATCACTTTATGCCGGCATCGTTGCTCGATAGCCAGTTTGCGGCTCTGCAAGAACCTGGCGAGGATGAACATCCGATCGTCGCATCGATCGACGCACGCCCTCATGATATTGTCGAAATCATTGTTGCGACGCTCGGGATCCCGATCAAAGGAGCGTAGCACACAACCGGCATTCTCGCGGACTAGCGTAAGCCGGCCTATTGGAGTGTGGTCAAGGGGCCCGCAAGGGACATTTTGGCTGTGGTTAGATGCGCGTGATCACACTCCGCCCTCAGGCGATCCTTACGAAGCTTGACGGCCTGGGCGCGGCCACCATTTGAAGGCAAAGCCTCTAATCTCGAAGTCTCCTTCTCCGGGCGTGCATGCGTCGCATGCGATCTCGCAGTCGGTGCGCGAGAGCCGCCTGCTTCTTGCCCGATGACGAGCTGATCCGGCATGGCCCATCAGGCCGGCTCACTGTCGACCCGTATCCGTTTCCCCGGCGTTCAGACGATTCGACGACCACGTCAAAAGCGACAATCCTGCCGTCTGCTCCGGGCATCGCGGTTGCGCCCAGGCGGGGCTGCGAAGGAAGTCTGGCGGCAGCCGTTTCGACAATGCGCCGCTCAGTCGGGCCTTCATGGGCGTCCAGCTTCGCATTCATGCGCGGCCAGGCCCCTTCAACACCTTCTTCGAAGTGACAGTGTTATTGTTATTGGTGTTTCCGATAAAATCTGGGGATACCCTCGTCTCGTTAGGATTCTGCTGAGGTGATGATTTCTTATCCATTCCACCGCTAGCGCCTTGGTCGGACACCCCGCAGTCTTGCATCTCTTGCGCGACTTGTGCCTTGCCGCATCAGCAACTTGGAGAGGCCACGGTGTTGTGGCGAGCATCCAGGCGACGACGAGCGTCGTTCGCATGATGTCCCGGAACGCCTCGCTCACCCCATTCCTTGTGGCCTGCCAACCGCTCCATGTCCGTCCAGCCGGCACTCAGCGACAGCCTTGAAAATCAACGACATATTGCGGTGAAATAGCCTGTGTCATCGCTAGGTTTTTGGTAGCGGACACGGCTGAATAAAGCGCCACCGTTGGCCCTCAACTTGCATTCGGGCCTAAGGCCGATGCGGTCGTTG
Organism: Xanthobacteraceae bacterium; assembly: GCA_030037185.1. Next base: position 12,661 of record JASHRR010000295.1, read on the forward strand.
CACATTCTGGACCCATGCCGAACCGTAACGTACCGCAGGCAAAGGAGATCATTATGCGCAAATTCTCGGGCTCGATGTCAATGGTAGCCACTGCAGTGATGGCCGTCAGCGCAGTCGTTTCGACGCCCACGTCGCGGGCATCGGCTGAGGATCCGTCAAATTCCGCCGCGCTCGCCCCGCCGCTGAAAACGCCGTGGGGCGAACCCGACCTGCAAGGCATTTGGACCGACGAAACGGACACGCCGTTGCAGCGCCCCCCGAAGTACGCGAATCAGGAATTTTTTACCGAAGCGCAGCGACTTGAAATTGACAAAACGCGATCGGAGATCCTCGGTCGGGAACGGCGTGCGGAGCGCGGGACCGAGCGGGACGTCTCCGGTTCCTATAACAACGTGTTCGTGTCCTTTAAGCGCGCCGGTACGCGCACCTCGCTGATTGTCGACCCGCCCAATGGCCGGATGCCGCCGTTGACGCCAGAGGCTCAAAAGATTGCTGCTGCTGAGCGCGAATTTCGTCTCGCCTTGTTGCAATCGACCGAGACGTGCAAGAACGAAGAGCCGGCCTGCCGGGGCTGGAAATACGATCCCACGCCTTCACCGCGGCGCGCCGAGCTTGCTCTGCGCTACAATACAGCGCGCATGAATCGCAACGATGGTCCGGAAGACAGTTCGCTCGCGGAGCGCTGCCTGACCGGCGGGCTTCCCGAATTTGGAACCAACAACGGCAGCTTCCGCCGCATCGTGCAGACACCGGGCGGCATCGCGATCTTCTACGACGTCGGTCAGGGGCAAGGATGGCAGCGCAACGTCACCATGAACGGGAGCCCGCACCTGCCGGCCCATATCCGCCAGTGGTACGGCGACTCGCGCGGCCACTGGGAGAGCAACACGCTCATCATCGACGTGACGAACTTCAGTCCCAAGACCGATTACCAGGGTTCGCGGGAGAACTTGCACCTGGTGGAGCGATGGACGCGCACAGGGCCGACGTCGCTCGAATACGTAGTGACCGCCGAGGACCCGGCCGTGTGGACGCGATCGTGGACCGCCAAGCAGGAGTTCACCAGGCAGAGCGACGCCGATAACAGACTTTATTACGAGCCGCGCTGCATCGAGGGAAACTACGGTCTCCCGGGAATCATGCATGGTCGGCGCATGGAAGAGCGCGCCTTCGCGGAGGGACGGGGCCCTGATCCGTTGACCAGGGACGCCATGAAGGGTGGCTTTATATTTGATGACGATCTGTTCCCGTTGCGGTAACCGGCAAAGCAGAAAGAGCCCCGATACGAACAGCGCAGCAAGGAGCAGATAGAAACGACCAATGCGAGGCCCGGCGACGACTTCGCAATCTTGCGAAACAGCGTTCATGGCGGCCATTCTGCTGCGGGTGGCCCGGTTGATGGGTTCGATCTCGATCGATGCCGCACCCCGAGCCACCGGAACCGAGGTTGCTCGGCGGGCGGCGCTAGCGCGATGAGGAGAAGAGCTCAGATCACCCTCGCCCGTGAGCGCCGCGACCAGGTCGACTGTCCGCCACGGAAATCTGGTTGAAGTCGGAGCAGAGGGGATCGCTGGCTCAACCGCATGAAAGCCGGCGCCGCCCACAAGATCGTACTAAGCTCGACCACCGTGGTAATGACCCACGGGGCGCGCTTGCGATTAAGCCGCTGCCGGTGATCGCCGAAATCCCTGTCGCAGCCCGAGCGCCTCCTTGCGCGAATCACCGACCGCATCCGGCAGGCTGCCTCCATGCTCGCCATCATATGCGGCCGTGGCCGCTGCGGGCGTGTCGGTGTGTCTACGATTCCAATGACCACAGTTCTCGAGAGTCCGCACAAGACGGAGTTCGACGAGTGGTCAGAAGGCGGGTACCCCGCTTTATGCCGGCGCCGATCACATCGTCTAGACGTTATGTCCGTTCCTCAAGCCCGCCGCTCCCCCCCGTGGCAGGCCCACGCGAGGCGGTCCCACGCCGGTATTTCGTTAAGAAAGCGTTAACGATAAGTAGCCGGCAAATCAGGTGGTCCG
>JASHRR010000296.1 GCA_030037185.1 Xanthobacteraceae bacterium
GATGCCGCGCGTGGCCGACGGCACTCTGGTGCCGCCACTGCCACAGGAGGGGTATGGATTCCCCCATATTCCGGGCGTGGTCTACAATGGCGCCCACCACACCGGCGACCTGTGGGACTTCGGGCCCGACTTCGACAAGGGCTTCCTCACGGTCCTGCCGCCGAAGCTTCTCGGTACGCCCTACCCGGTATTCGTCCCCGAGGCGGATGCGGACGGCAACGACATCGCCGGCATACGTATCCCGGAGGTGGCTGTTCCGGTCGCCACCTATACGGGTTGGGCGCTGCGCGCGGATGGGCTCGACGGCTGCGACGCCAGCGGCCAGAAGCTTGGCTTTGCCAAGACCAAGGCGGCGAGGCTTGCGGCCGGCGATCCACGCCCCTCGCTCGAGGAGCGTTATGCGGATCACGCCGCCTATGTGGCGCAGGTCAGTCGCACCGCCCGCGCGCTCAAGGATGAGCGCTTCATGCTTGAGGAAGATGTGGAGGCTTACGTGGCAGCCGCCCAGGCGGCGAACGTACCGTAGCGGAGCTCGCTAGATGGCGACAGCCTGATCGGAACCTGTTGCGGGCGATCGCAACAGGTTGTCGCGACGCTGCTCGTCTTCCCGCTTGCGGGGAGAGGGCCGGGCGCAGCCACTCAGGCCTACGGCCACCCGAGGCACTCCGCCAGCGCGCGCCCCATGATCCACTCGAGGTCGCCAGCCGAGAGGAAATCGAGTTCCTCGGTGAAATGCGTCACCGTGTGCCGGTAGCTGCATGACGCCGGCACGCGGGTGATATCGCTGCCCCAGAACGCGCGCCGAGGCCCGAAAGCCGCGATCACGCGGCGCAGCGGTTCACGCAGATTGCGGAACGGGTAGGGGGCCGTCGAGAAACACGGCAGGGCCGAGACCTTGACGGAGACGTTCGGATAGCGGGCGAGCGCGATGATGCGGTCGGCGCCGGCGATGGTTTGCTCATCCATGGTGGCGCGGGCAAATCCCAGATGGTCGACGATGATCGTCAGCGCCGGGTGCCGCTCGGCAATCTCGCCTACGGCCGCGAGCCGCTCGGGGGCGTGCACCATCACGGGAATACGGTGTTCTTCCGCTGCGCCCCAGAACCAGTCGGCGGTGCCGTCGTCGATCCACGGCCGATCGGCGTCGCGATGGAAGGTCAGCCGCACGCCCAGCATCCCGGGCTGGCTTGTCCACCCCGCCAGATCTTGCCCGCCTCCCCGCAGGGGCAGGCGTCCCATGATGGCAAAACGGTCGGGATGTCGTTGCACCGCCTCGATGACGTAATCGTTGCGGTCGCTGTCGAAAGAGGGCGGCACCACGATCGCCCGGTCAACGCCCGCCGCGTTCATGGCGGCGACGAGTTCCTGATAGCTGAAAGGCGTGCGGTCGAGCCCGGCCTCCTCGAGCGGCCGGTCCGCGCGGTGGGGCGGCCAGATGTGGACCTGGGAGTCGATAATCATTGATGCTTTGTTTGGTTCTTGTGCCGGGCCGGGTCTACCCTTTGGCGCTCCATTTGGCCGACAGCGCGGCGCGCGGAATCTCCTTGCCACGCAGATAGACGCGGTTGATCCGCCGCGTATTGGCGATGTCGTCGAGCGGGTTGGCGTCGAGCATGATGAAGTCGGCGCTCTTGCCGGGCGCGATAGTGCCGAGGTCGGTGAGGCCGAGAATTTCCGCCGAGGTGCGGGTTCCGATCACCAGTGCCTGCATGGGCGTAAGGCCCACCTTGGTCACCAAGATCTCGAGTTCCACATGGGAGCCAAGCCCGAAGAACTGGCCGCCCGACACCCCGCCGGTATCGGTGCCGAGCCCGATGCGGGCGCCGGCGGCGTAGAGTCTGGCGGTGTTGCGCAGGTTGGTGGCCGCCATTGTGCGGGCGCGCTGCAGCGACAGCGGGTCGGCCTTTGGATCTGGTGAAAGCTGCTCGGCGAGTTGGCGCAGACTCTCTGCCGAGAAGGCGTCGCGCAGCGCCGCGTCATCGACCCAGGCGGGTCTTGCAGTGAAGATCGCGCGCCGCTCTCCCCACAGCGTTTCCAGGAAGAACACGTTGGGCCGTGCCTTGACCAACGCGAGAAACTCATCGTCCACATCGCGGTCGCGGACCATATGGGCGAAGCCGTCGAGACCTGCGCGCAGCAGGTCCTTGGCATCGGCAAGCTCGAACGTATGCGCCATGACGCGCAGATTGTGCTTGTGCGCCTCCTCGATGATGGCCCGATAGAGGTTGGGTTTGAGCTTCTCGACTGTGCCGTTGCGATCGTCGACCCATATCTTCACCATGTCCGGCCGGTGACTCGCCAGTTCCTGTACATCGTTGCGCGCCTGCTTCTCCTCGGTGACCCCGTAGGCGGAGTCCCGCATGGCGCCGCCCGGTCCGGCATTGGGCATGCCGAAGCCGCTGCCGGCGGTGAGATAGCGCGCACCGGAGGTCGCCTCGGCCCTCACCTGGTAGGGCAGGTCGCCGCGTCCGGTCCCGGTCTCGAGGACCGCGGCGACGCCATACCAGGCGTACCGGTCGAGCATGTCGAGCAGGTTTTCGCGGGTGTAGTTGTCGGCCGTGAAGCTGGTGCCGCGCCGGTAGCCCATGTGGACGTGATCGTCGATCAGCGCCGGCATTACCGTCTTGCCGGTGGCGTCGACTCGCGCCGCGCCGTTTGGCGGGGCGACCTCACCGCGGCGACCGACCGCCGTGATGCGATCGCCGGTGACGACGATAGCGGCATCCTCGATCGGCGCACTGCCGTCTCCGGTGATGACGCGCGCGCCTTCGAACACCGTCACATTGGTTGGAGTTTGGCCGCGAACCGGTGCGGCGCCCGCCGCCAGCAACACTGCCGCGACTGCGGCGAGGCAACACCGCGTCGTTATTGGTCTGCTCATGGTGATCCTCCGTTGGCAGCTTGTAGCTCGGCTGAAGCCCCTGCCTCCCCGCATGCAGGCAGAGCAATCGCAGGGCGCTACTGCGTTTTCCCCTCCCCGCTGGCGGGGAGAGGGAGGCGGTCCACAGCCCCCTGCGAGGCAGCGGCTTCATCCGAGGCTACCTATCTGATTTTCAGCACGTCGCTTTTATCCGCTGCGGCGATCAGCGCCTCGGCATCTTCCTCCAGCAGAAAGCCCTCGCTCACGGCCTTGCGGGAGGCAGCTTCGACCGCAGCCACGTAGCCGGCGTGATTGCCATAGCGCTCCTCCAGCGACGGGCGCGGGTCCTCGTTGGCGAGGCGCTCGGCCTTGGTGTTGGCGAACGGGATCATGCCGCCCGCATAGTTGCAGATCTGGCCCTTGTGGAAGCCCGCGGCAGTGATGTTCCAGCCAAGATAGGTGCCGAGCGGCGCATCACGCAGCACCACCGGCACACCGCCGAGTTCGTTGCCGTCGGCATCGACGCGCGGCGCCTTGAGGTGGATAACCTGCTTGATGCGGGGCGGCACCACGGTCTGCACGCCGGAGCCATCCATGTAGTTGAACTGTGGGCCAAAGTCGTAGTCGAGCAGGGGGTTGATGAGACCGCTTGGCAGGTGCGCCGGCAGGCCCGGCAGAGCCGGGAATCCCATCGCCTCAGCGGTGGCGTCGACCAGCGTTCCGGCGGCGAGCGTCGGGTACCGGCTCGGCGGCGGTGCAACGCCCTTCATGACCCAATCGCGGAAGTGGGCGCGGATGGCATTCACGGTCTGGGTATGTGGCACCGGATTAGCCGGCAGTGCGCCCGTGCCCCAACCAACGCTGGGGCACGAGGGTGCAGCCGCCGGCGTCGTGCTGAAGCCGCCCCGGCCGCCGCCATGCTGCGTGCTCGCAATGTAGTAGCGGCGCACGTTGTCGGGCAGCGGCAGGTCGGTGTCGCCTGCAGCGCCGATCCATTCGGGGGTAAGTTTCAGGCCCCAGATTTCGGCGGCGCCGAAATGCTCGATGATCTTCGGGCAGGTATGGCTCGCGTTGCAGCGGTCGAGAATGCCGGCGGCGGGAAGGCCGCGAACCGGATCTGGCGCGGCTCCCCACCACTGCGGGCCTTCGCTTCCGGCTTCGTAAAGTTTGAGCACCCCGTCCGGCAGCGCGAAACGATAGTTCAGTGCGACCCGCCGGCCCGCGATGATCGGCCAGGCGCCGTCATAAACCTGACGGCCGGCTTCGTCCTGGTTGAACCCCAGATGGATGAAGCCGCGCACGAAATTGCCGGATTGCGATACTCCGCGGGTGATTGCCCAGGACACGCCGCCGGCGATCGGATTGGGCGTGCCGGCATCATCCTGCCTGGCGTTGCGGAAGAACGAGCCGACATCGCGGAATGCGGCAAAGCCGATGCCGAGCACCGGCGGATCCTTAGCGGTGAAGGTCACCTGGTAGAGGAGGTTCGGATCGAAACCGTTTTTCAGGCAAATCTGGGTCGGGTCGGGCGTTCCGGGGAACGGGTTTTGGCTGCTGCATTTGGCGAAGGCCCAGTCGGTCGGCGCAATTTCGGCTGTCGCGCCGATGTTGCCGTCGATGGTCTCGGAAGCGTGGGTCACAAGGCTCGCCTCCTTGGTGTCGAGGCTCACCGGCCGGTAGGGCATCGGGTTGCTGTGGACGATCATGGGCCGAGACTCTCTGCCGGACGCGTTCATGATGCGCGCCATGACGCGGCCGGTGATCGGCGAGCCGTCCGCCTTCTTGGCGATCGGCACGACAACGTAGTCATTGTTCGGTCCCGGCGCCGTCGCGCCCGAGCTGTCGCCTTGCCAGCCGCTGGAGAGGCCGATGTCGCCATTGGCCCGTTCGATCGGCACGATCGTGATCCGGCCGGCGCGGTTGGGGACGTCGTGCCACATCAGGCGACTCGCCTTCGACATGTCGACCGGCTTCACGATCTGGAACGTCGCGGTGTATTCCACCATGCCGCGGTCGTTGCGGGGTGCGAGCTTGATGTCCTGGATGACGGCGTTGTGCGGGTCGTTGGGGTCAAGCTCGCCGAACGCCTTTCCGGTCAGTGCCTCATATTGGCCGGCGGCGCCGAAGCTCGCCCCATCGAAGGCGGGAGACAGTTTTTTCTCGATCACTATGCGGGTTACGCGCGCCTGCGTGGTCGCGGTGGTGGCGATGATAAGTCCGACTGCGGTGAGGCAGGCTGACGATGTCACGATGGTGTTGCGAAGCCGGTGCGGGGTGCCGAGCATGAGTTCCTCCGTTATCGCGCCAAACGCATTGCCATGAAGGCACGGCTGATGTTGCTGCCGAAATGCGAAAGCCCTTTCATCACCAGAACCTCCGCGCTCGGCTCGGGAAAATTGCCGACCGGCGTTTGAGCAAGACCCGTTTCGTGCCTATCCCGGGCTTGAGGTCCGAACGAGGAAGCATTCGGACGCCGGTCTTGGACCTATCTGCAACGTAGCTCGGGGCGGTAGTCCCAAACTTACCCTGCTAACCCTGGACTTTTTCCCTTTCAGGCGAAAAGCCGCCTGCCCAACGGCATCAGCCGTTAGGAGGCGGATGGTTACTTACCCAAGCGATCGGGTCCTTTGGCGAGGGTCTTCACCCGATAGAGCCCCTCTCGGGCCGTCAGGTAGAGCGTCTGCTTGTCGGGGCCGCCAAAGGCCGCGTTGGCGGCCTGGCGGCCGGCTTTGATGGTGCCGAGATACTGGCCTTTGGAATCAAACACCTGAACGCCGGCGACGGTCGTGATGTAAAGGCGGTCATCGCGGTCGATCGCCATGCCGTCGGCGCCGCTTTCGGCGCCAGGTGGAATGTCGCGCAGCTGCAGGAACGCCCGCTTGTTCCTGGCGCTCCCGTCCGGCTGCACGTCGTAGGCGAACACCGTGGGATTGAGCGTGTCGTCGACGATGAGCGTCCTGCCGTCGTTAGTGAGCGTGAGACCGTTGGGGCGCGGCACCGCGCCGTCGATCAGGATTGGCGTGTTGGCGCCGGCCGGCAGGTAATATAGGTAAGTCGGGCGGCCCGGCACCACAGGCCGGGGGCCCGGGTCGGTGAAATAGATGCCGCCCTTGGCATCGACGATGAGATCGTTGGGTGCAAGCAGCGGAGCTCCCGGCCGGCCTTCGGTGAGCACCGCGATGGTGCCGTCGCGGTTGCGCCGGGTGATGCGTCTGCCGTCGCCCTCGGCGAACAGGAGTTCGCCCGCCCGGGTCAAGGCGAGCCCGTTTGCGCCGTTGGTGTTTTCGCGTGCGAGGCTGATCTTCCCGCCGGCATCGAGGAAGTAAGTCTTGCTGACCCGGATGTCGGAGAAATAAAGACCGCCGTCGGCGGTGCCGACGGGGCCTTCGGTGAACACGTAGCCCTCCTGCACCAGCTCCGGGGCGACCCCCGGCGCCAGCACCTCCGGGATGCCGGTGAGAGGTTGTGCCGCGTCTCGGACAATTGGCTGCGCCAGCGCAGGGAGCGCGAGCGACCCAATGATCACGACCACGCCCAAAGCCGAACGAACACATATCGCGCCAACGAGCGGTCGCCGCAGGGCCGCCATGATATCCTCCCCTGGTGTTAGGTCTTCGTTGAACTCTAGCCCGGCTTGAGCGTCAGCGAAACCCGGGATCCGCCTCGAAGCGTAGCTGCGGATGGCGCCCCGCGTTTATGGTCGGGCCGGCCCAGCCGGTTCGGCCTTTGGCCCGATGGCAAGCGCCGGCGCGCCCGTCGCTTTGGGCTACGACGCCGCGATAGCTTGCGCTATTCGGTCGGTTGGTCGGTGTGCTAGACTGCAACAAGAAACGCGCGTAGTGCAGCCGGAGAGGAAGGCCCATGACTGATTGCAAGGTTTCTGATCAAAAAACGACCGCGTGCAGCATCGCTAGCGTCGCAGCAATATCCCAAACCACAGTGATCCGCTTTGCCACAGCGGCACTGTTGGGTGCGGCGCTCATTGTCCCGACCGTTGCGCTTGCGCAAATGCCGCCCGATATCGCCCAGAAGATCGCCGCGATGGGTCGCGTGGTCGATCCTGAGAACACCGGCAAAATCTATGCGCCCCTGCAGGAGAAGGAGCCGTATGCAGGCGTCAAGGTCATGCGCGACGTGAAATACGGCAGTGATGCGCGCAACGTGGTCGATATTTTTGTGCCCGAGACCGCCGCCGCCGGCCGCCCGGTGCTGATGTTCGTCCATGGCGGCGGCATGATCCGCGGCAACAAACATCCGCCCGGCAGCGCCTTCTACGACAACATCATGCTGTTTGCGGCGCACCACGGCATGGTCGGCGTCAATGTCGAATACCGGCTGGCGCCCGAGCATCCGTGGCCGGCCGGCAACGAGGACTTGGCTGCAGCCGTCCGCCTCGTCGCCGACAAGGCCGCAGACCTCGGCGCGGACCCCAACCGAGTGTTTCTGATGGGGCATTCGGCGGGCGCCACCCACGTGGCATCCTACGTCTCCCATCCGGAGTTCCACGGACCCAGGGGCTCCGGGCTCGCCGGGGCAATCCTGTCGTCGGGTGGCTATGATTTCACCGAGGGCGAACAGAGCGACGGCAGGACCGCCTATTTCGGCAGCGATCCGGCGCTGCTTGCTCAACGTTCGGCCGTCGCTGGGCTCATCAAGACCAAAATTCCCTTGATGACGTCCTCGGCCGAACTCGATCCGCCGCCGATCGCCGCGCAGTCCGCCCTGCTCAGGGATGCGTTGTGCAAGTCGGAACACGGGTGCGTGCGCAGTATCGTACTGCCGAAGCATAGCCATATGTCGGAATCTTATTCGATCAACACGGCGGATACGCAGCTCTCCGATCAGATCGTGGAATTCATCAAGACCGGAAAGTAGGCGGTCAGGATCGAAAAATGCTCCTGCCCACGACTCTGGCGGGCCGCGAAAGTGGGCGTTGGATTAACAGCGGCGCCTCGCTTTTGGACACGGCTTCAGTTTTTCCTGATGCGCGTTGGGCGATGCCCCGCTTGCGCGGGGCATCGCAGCAACGAGAATAAACAAGTCATCGCACTAGCTTGCCGGTGAAGCCGGCAATGATATGTGGGATCTAACGATGTTCCCCCAGCAATCGACACTGCCATGATGGCGCAACTCTCGCAGTGGGTCGCCAGTCTGCCTATCAGTCTGGCAATGCGGCGGATTACTTGGCTCGTTCCGATGCTGCAGACCCTGCACATCCTGTCGACCGGCATCGTGCTGTCGTCGCTCGTCATGATCGACATGCGCCTCTGGGGGGCGTCGCGGTCCGGTACTGCGATTGCGCGCAGCGAGCGCTTCATGCCGTGGACGTGGACGGCGCTCGCGGTCGCAGCTCTCACCGGGATCGCCCTGATGCTTGCGTCGCCGCGGTCGTTTCGCGACGGCGCCTTCGTGGCGAAGCTCTACCTGATGGCGGCCGCGATGGTCGCCACCGCGGCGCTGCCGAGCACGCTGCGGCGGAACGCCTGCGGCGGCAAGGATGCCGGCGTCCCAGCGCAGCTTGTTGGGCTCGCAGCTCTGCTGTTGTGGCTCGGCGCGGCGCTTGCAGGGCGGGGACGATGGATTGCCGGCATTCTGGGTGGCTGAGCTCCGCAGGTCTTCTCCCTTCCCGGCTTGCCGAGGGTCGGGGTGGGGCGTTGCCACAACGGCGGAACCCTGCGGGAGGATGAGCCTACCACAGGCTCAGACTCGCGAAGACGGCCTCCCGCAAGCCAGGGAGAGGTAACGAGGCCGGTGCGGTCGGCAGCCATTCGGAAATGGCATAAGCCAATTCAGGAGCGGAGATTGAAGCCCTTCACGGAATTCCTGCACTGGGTGGAGACAACCCCGCTCGCGGTCTTCATCTCGCAATCCACTTACGGCTTCTCGGCGCTGGACATGGTGCATGTCGCCGCCATCTCGGTGGTGTTCGGCATGATCGCGATCCTGGATCTGCGGCTATCAGGTGCAGCATTCTCGGATTTCTCTGTCACCGATCTTTCTCGGCAGGTGCTTCCCTGGACGTGGGCGGCATTCGTGGTCGCGGCGATCAGCGGTCTGCTCATGTTCATCGGCCAGGCGGTGAAATACTCCGTGAACTTCGCGTTCCTTGTTAAGATCAGCCTGATGGTGTTGGCTGGCCTCAACATGCTGGTATTCCACTTCGTGACCTTCAGGGGTGTTGGCAAGTGGGACCAGGGTGTTCCGACGCCGTGGTCAGCCAGACTCGCAGGTGCTGTGTCGGTTATGATATGGATCGCGGTCGCCGCCTACGGACGCTTCACGGCGTATTACATGTTCCCCT
>JASHRR010000027.1 GCA_030037185.1 Xanthobacteraceae bacterium
CGTGTTCCGGGCGACGGCAATCGAGGCGGCGCTGGCGCGCAATTTCACGAGCGAGGCGGCTGAATCTGCCTCCATCAGCGCCGAAGGTCTAAACTCGGACATTCACGGATCGGCCGAATTCCGCGCCCATCTGGTGCCGGTCTTGGCCGCCAGGGCGCTGGCGCGCGCGCGCTAGCAGATTTCGCTTCACGTTCTCAGGCGCCCGGCAACCTTGGCCAGGTCGCCGCTGTGTGCCGCAGCAGACCTGGCGTTGCGCCCAGGCGCCGCCCCAGCACGTCCGCGATTGGCGAACGCAGGGTTCACTCCACCGCAAAGGCCTGCCCATGCTGTTTACGGCGGCGCAGGTAGCCCCTCCGTCGCCTTGCGGCGACGGCTTTTGCCCAAGCCGCCAGGCGATGGGTTACCAGGGTAAGCCGGGGGATCCTGCCCGCAGCTACGTTGAGACGGGTCAAGGCTCACCCCTGGGGTGCTTCCTGAAGCTCCAGGCTCTGAAACGCAAGGCTTGAGACAAGCCCCGGCTAGGCACGAAACGGTCTTGCTCACTCGGCAACGACGCGTCACTTCGGTGGTGGGCGTCACTTGAGCCCCTTACCGGGCATCTTGTGGGCTCGTCGGCGCTTGGTTCAATAGGCAAGCCGCTTCGCCGGCTGCCGATTTTCCCTGCCGGCTGCCGCCGGCAGGCTTATCGGGAGCTTTTGACGCGCCAACAGGCCCGGCGGGGGGTAATAAGGGCTGACGTTTTTTCGTCGCCAAGCGTCCCTATCGTCAGTCGGGACCATACGCACGAGGGAGTTGGGTCGATGTCGGCGATAGTTCGCGCAATCAGCCTCACCGGGCTCGCGGTCGCGGCCACCATCGCGGGCGCTTCACTCCCAGCGCGCGCGGGCCGGGCCACCCTCAATATCGTGCTCGTGCTCGATGGCTTGCGACCCGATGCGATCACGCGGGAGGAAACGCCGAACTTGTGGCGACTGCGTCAGGAGGGAGTCAATTTCATCAACAGCCATTCGGTGTTTCCGACGGTGACTCGGGTTAACGCCACCGCGATCGGCACCGGCGCGCTGCCCGGGCGTAACGGCGTCCTCGGCAATTCCCAATATGTTCGCGCCGTCGACCCTTATCATGCATTCGTCAATGACGACCACGCCGTACTGCTGCGGCTCGACCGCGCCACCGGCGGCGGCATGGTGCTGGTGAAGACCCTCGGCGAGCTGCTGCAGGAGCGCGGCAAGATGCTGGTCACCGTCAGTTCCGGCTCCACCGGTTCGACACTTCTGACCAATGCGCGGGCGCCGCAGGGGGTCGGGGTCCTGATCAACGGCTACTGGGAGCCGGGTGTGCGCGTCGCCTATCCAGATGCCGTCAATGACGCGGTGCGCCAGCGCTTCGGGCCGGCTCCTGCGCGGGGTGGCGCGTCGGACGCACAGGACAGGTCAGTCGCGTGGACACAGGGCGTGTTGCGCGACTATGTGCTCCCAGAACTGAAGGCCGACGTCATCATCAACTGGCTCACCGAGCCCGACCATATTGCCCACGCGACCGGCGCCGGCTCGCCACAAACCCGTGCGAGCATTCGCAACGATGATGCCGAGGTGGGTCTGCTGATCAAGCGCCTCGACGCCCTCGGTCGATCCGGCACGACCAACATCATGGTGCTGTCGGACCATGGCTTCGGCCACAGTGCCTTCGGCGTCAACCTCACCGCCGAGCTGATAAAGGCCGGCCTCAAAGCTGGCCCCGATAGCGATGACGTGGTGATTGCGAGCAGCGGCCAGACCGTGCTTGTCCACGTGAAGGACAGCGACCGGGCCCGCATTCATAGGATCACGGATTTCCTCAAGGCCCAGGAATGGACAGGCGTTCTGTTCACCAGGGGCGCCGATGGCGCCCCGCCGATCGAAGGCGCCGAGCAGGGGACGTTCTCCACGCAACTTATCCGCCTCGACCACCCCGAGCGCGGCCCCGATATCGTCGTCACCTTTCCGTGGAGTTCGGCAAAGAACGCTTTCGGGGTGTCAGGCACCGATTACACCGACACCCGGGGCGCCACCGGCCCGCTTAACGGGGATGCGGGGAACCATGGCGGCATGAGCCCGTGGACCGTTCACAACACCTTCTTGGCCTGGGGCGTTGATTTCAAGCACGGCGCCACTGTGCACACACCGGTAAGCAACGTCGACGTGACGCCCACTCTCATCGCCCTGCTGGGCCTCGATAGCGATGCGAACCTGCCGCCCTTCGATGGCCGCGCCATTACGGAGGCATTCGCCGACGGTCCTGACGAGGAACAGATCGCGGCCAAGACCACGACCTATTTCACCTCGACCCTCGACGGTGCCTTCCGCGCCGCGATCCAGGTGAGCGAGATCGGCGGCGAGCGCTATTTGGACAAGAGCTGGCGGATCCGGTGAGGGCACGGGTCTTGAACTCTCGACGATCTCTCACGGGGACCATGCCCGCGCGGGCAGCAGCCTATTGCGCGAGCGGTCTAGCGAATATGCCGGCCAAGTTCAGTCGCGGCACGCAGGGACCATCACCCGCGAGGTGTCTGAAGGAAGCGTAGAGCAAACATACGCCTCGATGGAGGAGAGCCCATACAAGGTGCGAGCATCAAGCGAGCGGGCCACTTGCCGTCGGGTGATGGCCGCTGGCGGCGAAGTCAGCGGTCATCTGCCGGCGGTTAGGCCCGCTTTGCCATGCATTCGCGGGAAAGTCCATCACGGCTGTTGGCGTGAAGGCGTCCTATGAAATGGTCACATCGCCGATGTTGAACTTCGTGATCTTTGATTTCATAATCTGTCGACGCCGTCATCCTAGACATCCGTCCGGGTATGCAAGGATGTCGCCGTCGCAGCGCCGGTGCTCCCTATTCAGCCGCACGGCCGCCGGTTGGCGTGCATCCTCCTCTTTATGGGCACTTCGTCGCTTGCACCGGCAACTTTTGCTCCGTACGTGGTTTCCCGTTTTCTGCCTACAACTGTGGTTTACATTGTAACGTCATATTTTGGACGCTCCAACTAAACTCTGTTGGATTTTCCGTATAGTAGTATGTGGTTCCTTCCTTGGTCCTGACAGAAGCAGCAAATGCGCGGTTCTGCAAACCCGCTTTCAAAATAAAAATTGACGCTTCCAATACCCCGCTCGGTCCCGAAAAGCCCGAAAACTCAAAACTGCAAACGCGATCTCTCGGGCAAATGTAATCCCATCGCGCTTCCACCGGCTTCGAGTCTAGCGTTGAAGGAGCTAGAAAAGTGCACGGTGCTACGGGAAGTTCTCCTATGCCCACCTGCGATGCGGCATGATTGGTCATCCCGATTGTCATCGCTGCCCCTATCAAGAGCCGGTACATCGCACGCCTCCCCCAGGTCGCTTGTTCAGCACATTCAACCAATCTCTGCCGTTCAGAAGGTTCGCAATTGGTCGCCTGCCTTCTCCGGCATCACGATTTGTCCTTTTCCCGAGCCGCTCGGGCCAGGCAGCGAATCCATGGTGGGAAAGAAATCCCCTCCGCCCGCCATCCGGCTTCATTCAAGGGGACAGCGCGGCGGAGGTCAATGCCGCATTCAAGCGATACGTCGATCGCTTGATGTAGCGGAAATGTCTCGCGGCGGTCGGCACCCGTGTCGACCACGCAAGGCACGCGCCGTGTTCTGTTCGGTTGGTGGTGGAGTGGTTGATTTATCAGAAGTGCTGGCTGAGCAAGACAGTTGGTGAGGAAATCACGATACAGCACTCAAAGAGCGCGAGCGCGCGGCGGAGATGGCTTCGATCGGCTCGCCAAGGAGCCGCTCAACGGCGTAGCCTGCCTCGCGACCATGAAACAGGTTGGTAATATTGGGCACCGGCACTGCGTCGCTGCGCGGCACTTGGAGCAATATACGCTGGTGCGTCGGCTCGGCGAGCGTGGCAGCGAGCGGGCCATGTACGAGATATCCGACAACTACGAAGGCATGTTGACCGAACATAACCGATTGCTTGAGGCTCCGGCGGACCGGCGCACGAAACGTCGCATCGGGACGCTCGCGGGACCGTCTCAAGGACATGGCCGAGTTCAACCTCGTGATGCGCGATGCCATAGGCTCAGCGCTTCACCGCTGGCGCCAAAGGCGGGGGAACTTGACGTGCCTGACCTTTCCGGCGATAGCGCAATTGCAGATGTGGTCGCGGGCGCCGCTTGGCCTGCCATGCACGGACTGTTCTACCTCGAGGTGCCGCCGAGAAGGCTCTCGAGGCAGACGCGCGGGCATCGGTCATCTCCGCCTGGTCGGCCCGTCGGCAGACGCTCCACCTACCCGTCTGATGGATACGTTCGATCCTGCGACCCTGTGGGGCCGCTCGTCCGGTCAGCCGTTGCCGGGCTGGCCCACCGAAGGGGACATCGACTAGCGAGTTCCGGCGCACGGGCTGGCGCCCTGTACCGCACCCTCGAAGTCTAACTGGGAGCTGACGGCCGCCTGGCACAATGCACCGCTGTCTCATCGTCGGTGAGCGGGACTGGGCACGCAACCTGATGGCGGCTGTTGCCGAGCTCTTTTATGCCGAGGACCGTAATGCTTGACGGCTGCGGTCCCTGGGCTCAGCAGGAGTAACGGCTCCTCGCTGCACTGCCAGGTGTCGCGCAGGACTGGAGGCGGCCGCGACGGCCTCCTCCAGGACATGACAAGCGCGGTGCGCGAAAAAATCCTGTCGAACCTCGCGAGCTGTTCTACCACGAGAGGATCACATGGGCGTCGATACGATCGCAGCGCACTCTGGTGTAGTGAAGACGTCGCGATACCGGTGGTTTCCGACCAAGGATGACCTCATTGCGGCTGTCCTGGAACAGGAGAACGGCGAGTTCCGGGCCTATCGGGACAAATTCACGGCAAGTACGCGTGGCAACCGCGAGAGGAGCTTGTCGCTCACCTTAGCCGGCGACATAAGCGGTCCAAAGTTTCGCGGCTGTCCGTTCCTGACCGCTGGTTTCCTGCTCCTGCCCGCCGCCGGCCGACCAGTCCGAGCTGAGGCGTCGGCTTATAGCTCTCGCCAAGCGGATAGGAGCCCAGGCACCTGAGCGGCTGGGTAACCAGCTCAGCCCTTTTTCCAAGGCCTCTCTATGGCTATGCATTGGCCGTCAGCGGGCTGGCTCTGCTACGTTGTGCGCACCCCGCGGGCCAAGCAGCAGTCATTTCCCAGAAGGACATGTAGGTGGTGACAACGTCCGAAAACGGCGAGCATGACTGTAGCGGTTCGGTGATACTCGTCTAATGGAACTCGATCACGAAGCCTGCTACCGGGCCATCTCAACGCGCGATGTACGCTTCGACGGACGTATCTTTACCGCCGTGCGTACTACAGGCGTCTATTGCCGGCCGATCTGTCCGGCGCGAACGCCCAAGCGCGAGAACGTGACGTTCTATCCCACGGCAAGCGCCGCTCAGCAGGCCGGTTATCGGCCATGCCTGCGCTGTCGCCCTGAAAGCTCCCCGGATCTTGGCGCATGGCGCGGAACGTCGAACACAGTCTCACGGGCGCTGGCGCTCATCGCCGAGGGCGCGCTCGATGGGGAGGCGGTCGATGGGCTGGCAGAGAGGCTCGGGATAGGGGAGCGTCAGCTGCGGCGGCTGTTCAGGCAGCATCTCGGGGCATCCCCGATCGCCGTTGCTCAGACCCGCCGCATTCTCTTTGCGAAGCAGTTGATCGTCGAGACGATGATGCCCATGGCGGAGGTCGCCCTGGCCTCCGGATTTGGCAGCATCCGTCGATTCAACGCGACGTTCCACGCGCTCTATCAGCGGCCGCCTCGCGAGCTGCGCCGCTCGAAGCTTGCTGGTGCCGAGCAAACGGGCGTTGAAGGCATCACCCTCAAGCTGCCTTACGCGCCTCCGTACGATTGGGACGCCATGATCGGCTTTCTCGCCGCGAGAGCCATCAAGGGCATTGAAGCCGTCGATGATTGCCGACGTTATCGCCGCTCCGTCGCGCTTGATGCTGCGCAAGGGGTGATCAGCGTCGAACCCGACCAGCGCGAGCCGGCTCTGTGCGTGACGATCCGTTTTCCCCGCATCGCCTCGCTGGCAAATATTGTTCGACGCGTTCGGTACATTTTCGACCTCAGTGCGGACCCGCTGGCCATCGGCAATGACCTCGCCCGGGACCCGCTTCTTGCTCCTCTGGTCGCCCGGCGTCCAGGCCTGCGCGTACCAGGTGCCTGGGACGGTTTCGAAACCGCGGTTCGCGCGATTCTCGGCCAGCAGGTCACCGTCACCGCGGCCGTGCATCTCGCCGCCAAGCTGGTCGCCGCCTATGGCGACCCGTTGCGGCCGATTTGCGGTGATGGACTGACACATACATTCCCGACACCCGGCAGATTAGCCGAAGCCGATCTGCGATCGCTCGGCATGCCGGCTACCCGTGCGCAGGCGCTGTCATCGGTAGCTGGCGCCGCTTGCGCCGATCCTAATCTCTTCAGTGCCGCCCAGGGATTGAAGGACGCCATAGCCAGACATCGCTCGCTGCCCGGGATCGGTGACTGGACTGCACACTATATCGCCATGCGTGTCTTGCGCGAGCCGGACGCCTTTCCTGCGGCGGATATTGGTCTTTTGCGGGCTCTAACTCCGCCCGGAGGCGATCGGCCCAGCGTCGCTGAGGCGCGCGCGCGCGCCGAGGCGTGGCGGCCATGGAGAGCCTATGCGGCCCAACATCTTTGGGCCGCGGATGCCGGAACAGCCAAAACACACCCATACCAACCGTAAGGACAATATCGATGCATCATCTGATCACACCTCAGGTGTTGTACATGGATCGCTTCGAAAGCCCGATTGGGACACTGCTTCTCATTCATGATCCCGAAGGCCGTATCCGAGCTCTGGACTTTCACGACTTTGAATCGCGCATGCGGCGACTCCTTCGGCTCCACTACGGAGCGGACGGAAACGACTTCATCCTGGAATACCGCACTGCACCCCCGGCAATTCAGTGTGCGCTGCGTGGCTATTTTGCGGGCGATCTAGCGGCGACCGATGCCCTTCCCGTCGCAACCAACGGCACGCCATTCCAGCGCGACGTTTGGACTGCACTCCGAACGGTCCGGGCTGGAACGACGCTGAGCTACGGAGCGCTGGCGCGACAGCTGGGGCAGCCGAACTCCGTTCGCGCCGTTGGCCTTGCCAATGGTGCAAACCCGGTTGTCATTGTCGTTCCGTGCCACCGGATCATTGGTACTGACGGAACGCTTACGGGCTATGGCGGCGGCATCGACCGAAAGCGATGGCTGCTCGCTCACGAGGGCATCGCTTTGGCGAGGGCGCAAGGCACATTCCGGGGCCGTGTAACAGGGCGCGGATTGTCGGATTGAGGTTGGGCTGGCGCCGAGTGAGCAGCCGCTCGCCGGCGTGGGTTAAAGTGAAAGCATCTGCTCATAGAGGGCAACCGAACGGGAGGGCGGCTGGCGCTTCTTCGGACCCTGGCACCCCGCAC
>JASHRR010000297.1 GCA_030037185.1 Xanthobacteraceae bacterium
GCGAGCAGACAGTCGAGGCGCGGCAGGGCTGCCTTGACGAGATCGTCTTCGCTCGCTGCGCGCGTTGCTCTAACCGTAGATAGGATACCACCGCCGGCCCGTGCGATTTGTTCGTATGTTGCGCCGGAAAGGCGCAATTCGAACTCGCGTGAGCGGTCCCCCGCATAGACCAGATGAGTGTGGCAATCGACCAATCCCGGGGTGACCCAGCGGCCGTCAAGGGCGATGCGGTTGGGTGCATCCCAGGCGGCCGGCAGCTTTCCCATAGGGCCGGCAAAGGCGATCCGGCCGTCCTTGGCCGCGACGGCACCGCGCTCGACGGTCCCGAGTCCCGGCAGACCCGGCGCCAGCGTCGCAAGCCGCCCATCGAGCCAGATAGTGTCAAATCGCATGGCATCCTCACCCATCCGAAGGGTGAAACATCTCTTATATATGTGCAGCCCCACACAAGCGGAGGATGTCATTTGCGGCGCGAACTCTTTTTTGATCACGCTCTGCTTTCGTCCGGCTGGGCCCGCCACGTGCGAATAACCGTCGAGGACGGCACCATCCGCTCGGTCGCGGAAGGGGCAAATCGCGAAGCGGCCGAGCGCATCGCCGGCATCGCCCTTCCGGGACTGGCCAATCTCCACTGCCATGCGTTCCAGCGCGGCATGGCCGGACTTGCTGAGCGCCGTGGCGCAGGGGCTGACAGCTTCTGGACTTGGCGCGAGGTGATGTATCGCTTTCTCGACCGCCTGTCCCCCGATGATGTGCACGCGATTGCGGCGTTCGCTTACATGCAGATGCTGGAGGCCGGCTTCACCACCGTGGGCGAGTTTCACTATCTTCATCATGACATCGATGGTCAGCCTTACACTGACCTCGGCGAGATCGCCTCTCGGATCGCGGCGGCCAGCGCCGAGACGCGCATCGGCCTGACGCTGCTGCCGTCCTTCTACGCGTACGGGGGTTTCGGTGGCGCGCCCGCGGCCGCGCCTCAGCGACGTTTCCTCAACGATCCCGATCGGTTTCTACGGCTCGTCGAGCGCACGCGTGAGATCGTTGCCGGCCTGCCGGGAGCGCAAGTCGGGATTGCGCCGCATTCGCTGCGCGCCGTTACGCCCGAGACCCTGCGGATCGTTTGCCAGGCGACGAACGCGGGACCGATTCACATCCATGCCGCCGAGCAAATGAAGGAAGTTGCCGAAAGCCTCGCGGCGCTTGGCCGTCGGCCGGTGGAATGGCTGCTCGACAACGCCGAGGTCAATTCACGCTGGTGCCTGGTTCATGCGACGCACGCGACCGAAACCGAAATACGTGCGCTAGCGGCCTGCGGAGCCGTGGTCGGCCTTTGTCCGATCACCGAGGCCTCTCTCGGCGACGGCATCTTCGATGGCGTGGACTATCTCATTGCCGGGGGACGATTCGGCGTTGGTACCGACTCCAACATCCAGATTGACGCTGCGGCGGAGTTGCGACAACTGGAGTATGAACAGCGTCTCGCTCGACGCGCCCGCAATGTCATGGCAACGCAGGACGGCGAGTCGATTGGCCGGCGCCTGTTCGCGTCGGCACTCGCAGGGGGCGCCCAAGCCTTGCAACAGCCGATAGCCGGCCTCGCCGTCGGTCTGCGGGCGGACATCGTGTTACTCGATGACAACCACCCGGACCTAATATCGCGCCACGGTGACGAATGGCTCGATTCCTGGACCTTCGTCGTCGGTCGAACCGCTGTGAAAACCGTGCTCGTCGGCGGCGAGTGTGTGGTGGAAGGGGGACGCCACAGAATGTGGCGGACGATCGAGGAACGCTACAAGAGGGTTATCGCCAATCTTTCTGCCGCGTGAATAATGGTACACGTCGCGAGCGGCTGCAGCTTGACTTTCGCTGAGGCGATGAGCTTCTGCCCTTCAAGCCCACCGCGGGTCTGTGAAAAGGTATCTGAGATGCCCCGGAAAATGATCACAGTTAGCCTGGCTTCGCCCGCGGCCGCACTGCTTGTTGCGGCCGGCAACGCCATGTTCGCCGCCCCCCCCTCCAGCGCAGCCGACTATCCTGCTCAGCCGATCCATATCATCGTCGGGTTCGCAGCAGGCGGCGCTCCCGACACGCTGGCGCGGATCGTGGGCGACAAGCTCTCTCTGGACTGGGGTCAGCCCGTCGTGATCGAAAACCGCACAGGCGCCGAAGGCAATATCGCGATGGCGGTTGTTGCGAGAGCCCCCGCGGACGGTTACACACTGGCGCTGGCGCCGGTCGGCAATGCAGCCGTCAATCCCTGGCTCACTCCCAATCTGCCGTATGACCCGATGAGGGATTTCGCGCCGATCACGCAGATTGCAACGGTCGAGAATGTGCTGGTGGTAAGTGCCCGATCGCCGATCCGCACGGTGAAAGAGCTGATCGCCTCGGGGACTGCGAAGACCACCGCTCTGAGCTACGCCACACCGGGCGCCGGCAGCCTCGCACATTTGGCGGCCGAGCTGATGGCACGCGCGGGTGGATTCCACATGAACCACATCCCCTACCGCGGGGTTGCGCCGGCGCTCACCGATGTGATCCGCGGCGAGGTCACAATGATGTTTGCCCAGTTGTCGACCGCCAAGCCACTGATCGATGCTGGTCAGCTGCGCGCGCTGGGTGTTGCTAGCAAGCGGCGTAGCGCGCTTCTTCCTGATGTGCCGACGATCGCCGAGCAGGGGGGAATGCCGGATTTTGAAGCCGTGTCGTGGTACGCCCTGATGGCCCCTGCTCGCACCCCGGAGACGATCATCGCAAAGCTCCATGCCGGCGTGGTAGGGGCACTCAACAGGCCTGATGTGAAGGCGGCGCTTGTCGAGCAGGGGGCGACGCCGGTGGGGAACTCGCCCGGCGAACTCGCTGCCATCATCGCCGCGGATTCCGCGCGCTGGGCGAAAGTCATCAAAGACGCCAATATCAGGGCCGAGCCATAGGCCGGAGTTGCCGATAGCAGTCATGTGCCCGATCTACCTCACTTATCTCAACGCCTTCGATGTCGAAGCGCTGGCGCTTGTCGACGACGAAGTCCTCGCAGCGGTGG
Organism: Xanthobacteraceae bacterium; assembly: GCA_030037185.1. The sequence goes on from JASHRR010000297.1 coordinate 3,044, forward strand.
AACGGGGTCTCGCTGCGCAGGGGCGGCGTGAGGCCATCATCGAGCCGCGCGTGCACCTGATACCGGACAAGGCGGTGCGGGGACATTTCAATGTCTTGCGTGGCGCCTTTCGGGCGCCGATCAACCTCGCCGGTGTGAAGGTGATCGGCGACTATGTGGACAATTTCGAGCAAGGGCTGCCATCGGAGTTGGGGATTCTGTTGCTGATGGATCCCTCAAATGGCGCGCCGAAGGCCATCATCGATGGCAGCCATCTCACCGCCATGCGGACCGGTGCGCTAACGGCCATCGGGGCGAAGCATCTTGCCCGCAAGGGGTCGAAGATTCTCGGACACGTTGGTGCGCGCGGCACCGCTTACTGGAACGTGCGCCTGCTTGATCGCCTCTTTGACTTCGACGAAATCAGAGTACACTCCCGCCGCCGCGAGAGCCGTGAGGCATTCGCCGCCCATCTCACGCGCAGCCTTGGTAAGGCGGTCCGGGTGACGCAAGACTGGGGTGAATGCGTCGAAGGCGCCGACATCATCGTCGAAGCGTCACGCCTCGCCGAGCCGGCGCCGATGCTCAAAACGTCTTGGGTCAAGAAGGGGGCCTTTGTCGTGACCTATGGCACGATGAGTGCGGTCGAGCTTTCGCTCACCGACATCATGGATAAAGTCGTTGTCGACGACTGGGGACAATGCAAGGCTGGACCTTTTGGCGCTCTGCGCCAACATGTGGAAGCCGGCAAGCTCTCGACGTCGACGCTGCACGCCGAGATGGGCGAGATCGTCGCCGGACATAGAGACGGGCGCGAACGCGAC
>JASHRR010000028.1 GCA_030037185.1 Xanthobacteraceae bacterium
CCCGAAACGGCTTCTCTCGATCCGCATGCCCGAGCACCTTCGTCAGTTCATTGACGTATGCCGCAAAGCGATCCGCATGTTCCAGCTCGCTGCCGAGACCCATTCCAGCCTCCCGCTGATAGGACTCTGCGACAACCATCTGATTCTTAAGCAGGATCATATGCGGCGAACTGACTCAGGTTTATGAGTCAGTGGTATTAGCCGGCACCTTGAATTCCGCGGGCGACTTTATCGATCCTCATTTTCGCTGGCTGAAACGCTTCGATTGCCCGAAATGCGCGCGCGGTAAACGTCAGCTTACAATACTGCGCGATTTAGACCAACGATATAATACACTTGGCAGATCGGATTCGGTGATCTCTGACCCTCGCGGATTCACTTTCAACATCGTTTCAGCGAGCTCTATCATTTGTCCGTAAGTGAGAGTGCGAAGTGCTTCCGCAATTTCATCGAGACGGGAGTGATCGGGTTGGTCGTTATGTTTACATACGCTGGCGGTCGAGGAATCGCTCGGGAGAGAGAACGGAGCGGGATAAAGGCTATTTGCACCAGAACCGTCGATGTTGTCCCCTTCACCGGGGTAACCGTTTTCTTCAATGGTGTCTGAATCAATATGGTTACCTCGCCGTTTGTTCGGCCTATACTTATTTAGAATTGAACTCCCATCGCGCCCCCCCTGGGGCAGCTCAAATTTCGACATCTATCCCTCCGTCACTTAAGCCCAATTTTCCCCGGTATTCTGAGCGTACCGCGAAAATGCACAGTATCGGACCGGAAGATGCGTCGCGGCAATACGGTCACAGATTTTGTCCCCTAGATTCTCACTGGGTGGGCTGCCACTCAACGTGGGATCAATCGGCGGAGGCCAGTACTTACGTGACGGGAGCCCGTCAACGCTCCACCAGGGCGTACCGGGGGGCCGGTCATCGCCTCAACGCCATCAGCCGGTTGGCGGCACCTTGGAATTCCGCCGCGGCCTTCACCATCGCGCCGGATTCGTCCAGCGCCTCAACCTCGCCCCGCCAGACGGTCTTGCTGTCAATCTTGTAGATGTTCCAACTGATCGGCTTTGAGCGGTTCTCATGCGGCAAGTATCGACGGCAAGGTAAGAGCCCCCTGCCGAAGCCCCTCGGAAGCGGACCGTCAGTCTGTGCATGTGGAGCACGGCCTCGCTGACGGCTCCTGACGTTTGAGGCCCCGCACCTTTTCGGCCGGTAGCACAACGTGGTGCGGCCAGTTTCGCCGAAGGTCGGCACGGGTGATTTCGCCCTTGGGTCATCGCCGTATCGCCATCAGCTTCGTGGCCGGCACCCTGAAACACCTGGCCTCCACAAATCCTGACACGAGACGCCGGGCGGCTGAATACCGTTAGACAGTGAGGAGTGTCTAAACCTCGCCCGTAGCGGGAACCAGCGCTGCGCGCCGCTCGTGGCTCTCAGCCCGCGCTTAGGCACCCGCGCAGCAATCCTCGCGTTTAGCTGTAGCTCGCGGCTCGCAGCGTCGTTTTCGTCGTGCCCACGCCGAGTCCGTTATCCCCCGAAACTCACTGAAAGTAGGCATCTCGAGCGACGTATCTCGTCATCGCGATCGGGCAGGGTTAACCGGCGGCATCGCAGCAGGACCAAGCAGCGACACAACCATCGGGATGGAATACCCAAAATATAATCGCCAGGCGCTCCTGTGGATATCGGGCATAGGTGCTCTTCGCTCTTGCTGTGTTCACGCCGCTCACACGAAACTGCGCTCATCTGGGAGGGGGGTAGCGATGTGTTCCGTGCTGAGCCTCAAACGATGCGAGTACTCAGTAGTTTGGTTGCCCACCAGTCCCTCGGTGGATGCAGCGACGTTTCCCGCGGACGACCTCAAAAATGACCCGGTCCCGAGCAACGGGGCTCTGCCAAGCAGGGAAGACCCGTGCGCCATTTCCCATTTCCTTCTGGCGTTTTGTATCGGTGTCATAGCCACGTTGGCTTGGCAGTCCTGCGGTGATGCGGCCAGACAGCTGGCCCGGACTTCATCTTCGCAGCCCGGCGGATCGGCACCAATTGCGCAGCCCATTCCAAACGTGATCGCGCCGGAGACCTTCGCTAGCCGCTTTCTCAGTGACCAGCATCTCGCAGCGCTGCAGGAAAACGTCGATCGGCTCGCCGTCACCCCGCAGCAGATAAATATCGACATCGTGCAGCTTCCGTCCGTCCGCGAGCAGATGACGCGCAACATCGCTAGCCAGCACCAGACTGAGCGGCACACCGCTTTGAACGTATCAGTCCCTCTGCCGCGACCCGCACCTGCCGAGACGCGAAACCACGCTCCGCGACCGGCGGCGGCAACGGCGGGGGCTGCTCCGAATGCCCATCAGACGCTGACCTCGTTTACGAGCGTTGCGGCATCATCATCACCCCCACCGACCTTGTCGTTGCGCCTTGATACCGACCAGAAGCGGACACGATCCTCGGCCGCCACCCTGAGAAGTTCAGCACCTGAGCCGTTTAGCGGAAGCCTGATCTTTATTCGCCAAAGCGTGATCTCGGTCTTCTCAAAGGTCACCGGCATACAATTGTGAATTGGTCGCGTGGCACATTAATCGAATGCGCGACTCTCTAGTCGAATTCGCTGATACAGCTACCGACCTTGGAGGGATCACTTATTTCAAATCTCGCTCCGCTCCCGCTGCACGGCGATGCTTGCGGGATTGCGGACCTTGATCCAGACACGGCCCGGCCCGGATCGGCACCTGCCATCGACCTTCTTGGAAACGATGCCCTCGGCGCCAAGCCGGCAGGCGTGCGCGAAAACGACAGCACCATCCTCGGCGACGTGTTCGTTAAGCAGGATGCCCGCTTCAGTATCGCGCAACAGTCGCGCCAAAGCTGCTTTGCGTTCGAGAAACGGGAGATTGCGCAGATCTTCGCCGTCATGCTCGATCAGGTCGAAGGCGTAGAGGATCGCGCTTCGAGCGGCCTCACAACGGGATGCCGGATCTTCTACAACCTCGCCGATTGCGATTATCCCTCGCGGCCCGAACTCGCTTTTTTGCTCGCCAAAGAATAGCTTGATGGCCTCTCCGTATCTCGTTCTGAAGTAGCGGCGTTGACCAGTAGATCGGTTTGCTCAGATCTTCTATGTATGGCTGCAATCCGAGGCGATTGCGCCATCTGTTCGGAACACCTGCCACATGAATGCGGTCGCCGGATTTTTATGGTTATCGTCAGCCATGG
>JASHRR010000298.1 GCA_030037185.1 Xanthobacteraceae bacterium
TTGACACTCTTGACACTCTCGACACTGAGGGATTTTCGCAAATATTTTCAAAGGATGCTCTGGAAAAGTCAGGGTTTTGACACTGTTTGACACTCTTGACACTCTATGCCGCCTGCCAATTGAAAAACAATATGCCACTGACACGGGGCACCAACACACTGGTCTTGCTCTCTGGTCGATCGCTCGCCAGCACCGGCGCGCTTTCTGTTTTGATCGCAGTCGCGCAAAGTAATAACGCGCAGCGGCAAACGAAGGCCAGGCGCACAGACCGACCGTAGACCCCAAATAGCGTCGTAACCTCAAACCGTCCTTTGTGTATCCGTTTCTACGCTGTGGCCCTACGCCCCGATTTCAGTTGTTGCATTCTCCGAAACCTGTGCCTCTTTAATTGTCCTTAGCGATCGCGCCCGACGATCACCGATACCGCAGGGGATGCTTTCTCTCAAATTGAAAGCGGCCTCGCGCAGCATCGGCATGCTGCGCACGGCGATGGGACCGGATCCTGCCATCGCCGACGTCATGCCCGACTGAAAGGAAATATGGGCAATGAAAGCTGTTTCGGATTGCTGCGATGACCTGTCTCGCCGCCATCGGCGCTCCTGCGTCGCAGCGCAGCTGCGCATCCTTCCGCTCACTGACAGAGACCTTCATGTCGGCCTCGGCCTGACGAGACGAAAGAATGCTCAACTCTGCCTGCCCGGGCGGCGCGGCGGCGCCGGGTGCGGCGCCAAGGACGTCCGCGAGATCATTCTCGCGCCAGTCCGCGAGGACAGCCGCGACGAAGCCCACGAACGGGTCCAACTGTGATGGCCCCTGCCTCGACCAGGCCGCGCCTGCCACGAACGAGAACCGGGTTGCTGTCGCCTCGCAGGATGGCGATGCCGCGTGACCTCTCACAGCGTATCGCCCGCGCCCGTGCGGTGCCGATCGCCGATGAAATCCATCGCCGTCGCATGTCGCTGCGACGGGTCGGGCTCGAGCTCGTCGGCGCCTGCCCGGTCTGTGGCGACGGCGGCAAAGGCATCCGGTCAAACCGGTTCGCCGTCCATCTGCGAAAGAACGTCTGGCTCTGCCGGCAGTGCAACGCGGGCGGCGGTGTCGTTGACCTCGTCATGCATCTCGACGGCATCGGCTTTAAGGAAGCGGTGGCGGTTCTCGCCGCAGCAGTACCGCTTGCCTCGCCGTCACGATGCCCGCCGGCGTCGCCCGCAGATGACGGGGGGCGCAATGCGCTGCAGCTGTGGGATGAAGCCGGCCCTCTCGCCGGCACGCCCGCGGACCGGTATTTGATCGAAACGCGCAACTTGGTGCTGCCGCAGGATATCTCGCCGCGCGTGCTGCGATTTCATCCGGCCTGTCCTTTCGGAGAGGGTGTCCGGCATCCCTGTCTGCTCGCACTCTATCGCGACATCGTCACCGACGCACCGCGCGCCATCATGCGAACGGCGCTGACGCCGGACGCCCGCAAGTTCGGTCGCAAGGCCCTCGGCCCCGTCCACGGCACCGCCATCAAGCTGTCCGACGACGCCGACGTGACGATGGGACTCATCATCGGCGAGGGGCTGGAGACGACGTTGGCCGCGATGGTGTTCGGCCTTGCACCCGCGTGGGCGCTAGGATCGGCCGGCGGGATTGCGAAGTTCCCCGTGCTCTCCGGCATCGAGGCGCTGACGATCCTCGCGGAGACTGATGACGGCGGAGCCAACGAGCGGGCGATTGAGGAATGCTGCAGCCGCTGGACCGCCGCTGGACGGGAGGTGGTTGGCGTAACCTCCATGATTGGCGGCGACGCCAACGATGCTCTGCCGATGGTTGCTGCCGGCGGCACCGACGACGCGATCGCGTCCAATGCTTTTAAGAGGAAGCGCGCATGAGCCACACCAGGATCGAATGGGACGATGCCCGACGTGGTGCCGATCTGTCTGCGGCGCAGGTTAAGACCGCCGAATGAGGTTTCCCGAATAAGAAACGGCCCCGCCGCTCGAACGGCGAGGCCCGGATTTACCAAACCGCCGTTATCAGCACGGCAGAAAGCTCAAAAAATGCCCGATAGCGATAACACGAACGGTCGTGGTCGGCAAGGCAACGGCTTCACCCGTGAATTCATATCCGTTTGCGAAGGCCGCCTGCTCCTCGAACGGCTCAAACCGCGGGCCGCGCCATCGGCAGGTCCGGCTCAATCGGAATGGCCCGATCCCGATCTCGGCATTCTGCGGCTGAACCGCCGCCCGCCACCCGACCTGCCGCTCTGGGTTCTGGGGGATCGCTGGGCAACCTGGGTCGAGCATGCCGCAGAAAGTGCGGCGGCTCCGGTCGACTATGTCGTTGCGCCTCTTTTGGCTTCGTCCAGCGCCTTGATCGGACATTCCCGCTGGGCCCAGGCCTGGGCGGGTTGGAAGGAGCCTCCACACCTGTGGTGCGCATCCGTCGGCGACAGCGGTGATGGCAAGAGCCCCGGCGCCGATACGATCCTGTTTCACGTCCTGCCGGCCATCGAGCACGCCATGGTTGCCGATTTCCCCGACACGCTGCGGGAAAAGCAGGCGCAGATCGAGGCAGCGCGGCTGCGGATGGAAAATTGGAAGGAGGACATGCGCACCGCCATCAAAGCCGGCCAACCTTTACCGCCACAGCCCGATCCGGTGCCCCGTGAGCCGATGCAGCCGGTGCTGATGATGTCGGACACCACGATCGAGCGGGTCGCTTGCCTGCTCGCCACAGCGACGCCAAAGGGCGTGCTGATGAGCCGGGACGAGCTCGCCGGCTGGCTCATCGGCATGAACGCCTACAACGACGGCGCACGGGCATTCTGGCTCGAGGCATACGGTGGCCGGCGATACCGGGTTGACCGCCAGAAATGGCCGGAGCCGATTATCATCCCCCGTTTCGCCGTCAGCTGGTTCGGCTGCACTCAGCCCGACAAGGTCGCCGAAATCATGCAGGGCGGCGATGACGGACTCCTCGCCCGCTTCATGTGGTTCTGGCCGGATGCGAAGGATTTCGACAGACCCAAGCGCCCGCCAGCCACCGAATGGGCAATCGCGGGCCTCGATCGCCTGCGCATGCTCGAACTTGCCAACGGGGACAACGGTCCCGTGCCGCTCGAGGTCCCGCTCGACGCCGCGGCAGCAGATCACATGGTCGGCATCGGCCGGCGGTTCCAAGAGCTGCGGGAAACGACGGCGGGGCTGACGCGATCTGCCATCGGCAAGGCGCGCGGCCTGGTGCTGCGGCTCTCGCTGGTGCTCGCATATCTGCGCTGGTGCAGCGAGGATGGCTACGCCGCGGCACCGACGATCATCAGCGAAGACGCCTTGCTGGCCGCCGCCGCGTTGGTGACCGACTATGTCATTCCGTCGGCACAGCGCACCTATGGCGATGCCACGTGCTCGGGCGAGGACCGCAATATCACCATGTTGGCCAGATGGATCGCAAAGGAACGCCCGCAGGCGGTCCATGTCCGCGACATGCAACGCAACGTTCGCCTGCAGGGACTTTGCGAGGCCAAGCCCATCCATGCCGCGTGCGCCGCGCTGGTCGAGGCCGGATGGCTGGCAAGACCAGCCGCGGGCACCGCGTTTCAGCAGCGCGGGACGAAGGCCTACCCCGTCTCGCCGCGCCTCATGACGGCACTCGGATGATGGATCGGCAAGAGATTTTCCGATCCATTGACCCACTGCCGGCGACACCTGCTCGGTGTGCAGAATTACAATATTTAATGGCAGAAATTCTGTTGATCGCAATTCAGTTGCATATAATTTTCAATTCCCGACGTCTTTTTTACACGAGTGAGCACCCTAAAGAGACAGAGTGTCATAGAGTGTCGAACAGTGTCAAAGCCTCGAATTTTTGAAGGGCCCTTTGAAAACATTAGCGAAAGTCCCATAGTGTCGAGAGTGTCAAGAGTGTCAAAGGGGATAGGAAACACAGCAACGATACATCCAAAATCAATATAGCGGATTCCGCCGGAAGCGGCCTATAGATTCAATCCGATACACGGATTACCGCTCACTGCGTTCGCGACGAGGGCCTCGCAGGTTCAAATTCTGCCACGCCGACCAGCATCAGCTGAAATCAAATGCTTGCTGACACCGATTGCGGTCCGTTTCGCGTTCTTATCGCCTTTCATGGGCTCGTCGTTACCTAACGGATGGCGCAAGTTGCTTGCGTGACTGTATGCCCCAGCATGCCCGTCCGGCCAGCACCTGCCGACGATGTTGGGGCCTGCTTGCCACCCATTTGCTGGAGAGCGGCACCGATATTCGGATTATCCAGGTCCTGCTCGACTGAAGAGCACCGCGGCGAACATGGCTGCCGGGTCCCACCGACCGCCGAGCACGGCCGAACTGATCCGGCATCTCATGGATCAGCACGGACTCTCGCGAACGGATATGGTCCCGATCTTGGGAACGCCGAGCCGAGTTAGCGAAGTCCTGGGAGGGAAGAAGGAGTTGAGCATGGCGATGGTGCAGCGGCTGCGTGCACGCTTTCGCGTACCGGCCGACCTTCTCATTCCGCCGCCCAAGCAGGCGCGGCGCACAACAAAGCGGGCGGCAGCATGAGCGGTCCTTTCATCGCAGTACTTTGC
>JASHRR010000299.1 GCA_030037185.1 Xanthobacteraceae bacterium
AGCGACGATGTCGGTCAGAGCCTCGTTGAAGGACAAGTCCAGAGAAATTTCGGGATATTGCGCGAGAAACCGCGGAATAGCCGAGCCGAGAAAAAAATCGGCCGCCGGCGGCGGCGCTGTGAGGCGCAATAAACCGGCCGGCCTGCCGCGGAATTCATTCGCTGACTCCAGCGCCGATTGGTACTCGTCAAGTACCGGGCGAAGCCGCTCGAGGAGACGTTCGCCCGCCGCGGTCGGTGCAACCGACCGCGTCGTCCGGTCGACCAGCCGCACGCCGAGGCGTTCCTCGAGGTTACGAACCATTTCGCTTACCCGCGGCGGCGATAAGGCGAGCTGCTTGGCAGCCTTAGTGAAGCTTTTCAGCTCAACGACAGCGACGAAGGCGGTTGTTTCGGCAAGACTCGGTGCGTGCATCGGCATGACCATTATTCGGAAAACCGGAATAGCCCATGAGGATTATTGCAACTTACCGATCACCCCCGGGCGCGTCCATCTTCTCCGATGAAACTCACGGTCAGGGAGAACCCGCAATGAGCAAACCGAAGCTTGCCATCGTGATCGGAAGCATCCGACCCAATCGCTTCGGCGGTCATGCCGCACAATGGATCGAAGAGATCGCCAGGGGCCGGCCTGATTTCGAAGTCGAATTGATCGATTTGAAGGATTATCCCATGCCGCTGTTTGCGGAGGAGGCTTCACCGCTTTATGCTCCGTCGAAAAATGAGGTTGCCCAGCGCTGGCAGAAGAAGGTCGACGAATTCGACGCCTTTATCTTCACGGCAGCCGAATACAATCGCGGACCGACCGCGGTTTTGAAGAATGCGCTCGACTACGCCTACGATGAATGGGGTAACAAGCCGGTCGCTTTCGTAGGCTACGGCGGCGTTGGCGGCGCTCGCGCGGTAGAGCAATTGCGGCTCCACGCCATCGAGCTGCAGATGGCGCCGATCCGCAGCGCCGTTCACATCCTGTTTCCCGATTACCTGGCCGTGATCAAAGATGGCAAGCCGCTGAGCGAACTTGAGCATCTCAATCGGGCCGCCCAGCAGATGCTAGATCAGCTGGCATGGTGGACCGCCGCCCTCAAAGCGGCGCGCGAGAAGAGTTTGCGCCAGGCGGCCTAGTAGAAGGAAGCCCATGACGATCACACTCAACCACACCATCGTTTCGGCTCGCGACAAGGACGCCGCCGCTCGCTTCTTCGCGGAGATCTTCGGGCTGCGCTTCGAGGGTTTAGGCGGTCACTTTGCGCCGGTGCGCGTCAACGAGACACTGACGCTGGACTTCGCTGATGCGAAGGGGACTATCGCAAGCCAGCATTATGCGTTTCACGTAAACGACGCCGAATTCGACGCGGTCCTGCAGCGGGTCAGGGGCGCTGGGCTCGCCTTCGGAAGCGGGCCCTGGAGCCTTGAAGACGGAAAGCTCAACGATTGGAATGGCGGCCGCGGCTTCTACTACAAGGACCACGACGGCCATGTCATCGAGCTGATGACCAGGCCGCAGTGAGCTGCGGGCGCAGCAGCCTTAACCTCTCTGACGTTGGCGCCGATCCCACAAAATGGAGCGTCAGCGAATCAACGTCCAGGACATCAACGCCGACAAGCTGGAATCCGCCTTCATATGTCGCAACTGAAAGTAGGTAGGTCATGAGGCAGAAGCTTGCCGTCGTCGTCACAGGAGGCACGGGCAAACAAGGCGGCGCCGTCGTGAAGAGCCTGCTTGAGCGCGGTCACGAGGTTCGCGCTGTCACGCGCAATACCGAAGCCGCGAAGGCGAGGGAGCTCGCAAACGCGGGCGTCACGCTCGTCCGCGCGTCACTCGAAGACACGGCCGCGCTCACGAAGGCGCTCGAAGGCGCGACCTCCCTCTTTGCGATGACGACGCCATTCGAAGGAGGCACGCAAGCCGAGACGCGACAAGGCATCTCCGCCGCGGGCGCGGCCAAGGCCGCAGGCGTACACTTAGTCTTCACCTCGGCCGGCTCCGCCAATCGACAGACGGGCATCCCGCACTTCGGCAGCAAGTACGAGGTCGAAGAGCACATCGCCAAGATCGGCGTACGCGCCACGGTCCTGGCGCCCGTCTATTTCATGGAGAACCTTCATTTCGGCAAAGAGCTGCTCGCGAAGGGCATCTACGCCACGCCGCTCCCGCCGACGAGACAGCTCGCGCAAGTCGCCGTCGCGGACATCGGGGCCGTCGCTGTTCGCCTCCTCGAGGACCCAGGCCGCTTCGCAGGCAAGCGCTTCGACCTCGCGGGCGACGAGCTCACGGGCAACGACGTCCTCGCGATCCTCTCGCGTGTCACCGGTCGCCCGTTCACCCATTTCCAGGTCCCGCTGGACGTCATCCGCCAACGCATGGGTGAGGACGGCGCCAAGATGTACGAGTGGTTCGACCGTGTCGGTTATACGGTCGATCGCGCAGCGCTCCGCCGCAAGTTCCCCGACGTCGCCTTTCACGACTTCGAGTCGTGGGCGAAGGCACAGGATTGGAACACGCTTCTCGAAGGCGCTTGGGGCGTCCGTACGTCCGACGCAGCAGGAAGCCACGAATGAGGTGATACCGATGAGTCGAATCCCTACCCATACGGTCGAGGACGCACCCGCTGCAGCGCGCCCGCTCCTGCAGAATATCATCCAGTCCACCCCGACGGGACGCCCCGCGAACCTGCATGCCCAGATGGCACATTCTCCGGCGGTCCTGACAGCGTATACGTCGCTGCGTGCCGTGCTTGCCGAGCACAGCACCTTCGACCCGAAGGTGGGTGCGGCACTGACTCTCGCAACTGCGGCCGGGGTCGGCAACGGCTACATGATCCGTATCGCCAGTCGGCTCGCCCACATGAACGGCTGGGCCGAAGAGCAGGTCACCGCCCTGCGGACAGGCACCCCAACGAGCGACGCCAAGATCGACGTGCTGACCGACCTAGTCAGGGAAGCGGCTGCGAATTCGGGAAACGTTACCGACGCGACCTGGAAGGCCGCTCAGCAAGCCGGCTGGAGCGATGAGCAACTGACCGACGCGTTTGCTTACGTGGGGGCGACAGTATTCACGGGATATTTCCTCAATTACGCGCAAACGGACCTAGACGTCTGAGCGCGTCAAGTGGTCGGCGGCGCCGCAATATCTTGGAACGTCGAATGGGACATTTCGACGATCCTTACGAGGAATAGTCATAGCAGGCGGCTGCTTCCGAACCGCCGCGAGTCAAATACCTGGAGAGCGCGCCGTGAATGCCGTCGTCTAAACTCACTCAACCCCCGTCGTCCGTGCCGGCCGCAGTGTGATCACGCCGTGCCCCAGGGTTTGCTAGAAAGATGCCTTGTGGCTCTTTCAATCGAAGATTGTTTTGCCCGGCGGTTTGGATGTGCGATGTCGGCGGTTTGGCGGACGAGATCACCTCCTGGCCCCTCGGACCGCAAGCCACGCCGGAAAGCCTGAAGCGCCATCTATCGGGAGGGCAGATGCTTACCTTCGAGAAAAAGATGCTATCGCCGAGCAGGGCGATTGTCGCATTCTAATCTCGTCGATGCCAACGCCACGCTGTTTTCAGCACCTTCACAGGAGTGATGCGCGGCCTTGCCGGCATTTGCCGCTGACCGTGCGTCCGGGAGAACACGAGGATGACGATCCGCGATAACTTCCCGCGGAAACCGATATGCGCCACGGCGACGATTTTTCAGAAAGCGCGATAGAGGGAGACATCAGATGAAACGCCACGCTGTGTTTTTCATAACCTTCACGGCAGCGATCCTCCCCTTGCCGGCATTTGCCGCTGACGGCGCGTCCGGCCTCATGGAGGTTCGGTGGGGGAAGAACGCGTTCAACTTCGAGGGGATGCCATCGGGTCCGCAGCCATTGCACAATTTGAGCCGACTTCCGAACGGCAAGGCCAATAACCGTCAGCTTGTCGGCGATCATCGTAATCCGATCCTCACGCCGGAAGCGGCCGCCGTGGTGAGGCAGAGGGGAGAGCTTGCCATTGCCGGAAAAGGCTTTCCGAATGCGTATGACCAGTGCCGGCTGATTACGCCGCCTTCCACCTTCGCGATGCAGCTTACCTTCGCGATGCTGCCGCTGAAGAACGGCGACATCGCCATTGTCTACGATCAGAACATGAATTTTCGCCACATACGTATGAACGTCGTGCATCCGACGGATCTCGTGCCTTCACCGATGGGCAATTCGGTCGGCCATTGGGAAGGCGACACGTTAGTCGTCGACACCGTCGGCATCCAGACCGATGCTTTTACCCAGGTTGACCGTTTCGGCACACCGCAGAGCGAGGCGATGCACATCGTCGAACGTTACCGGTTGATCGACGGTGCAGTGGCAAAGGCGCAGATTGACAAATTCGAGATCAGCGAGGGCACCGTCGGCGGCGGGGCGCGCGTCGCGGGCTACAATCCCGATACCAGCCTCAAAGGGCTGCAGCTCGAAGTGACGATGGAGGACCCTAAGGTGTTTACCGCGCCTTTGACCGCCCGCGTGACCTACCGGCGCGTGACCACCGAATGGCAAGAATCAGTCTGCCCCGAGAATCCGACGGAACATTACGAGGGTGAGTGGATCGGCCTGCCCAGAGCGGACCATCCGGATTTCTGAGCGAGACGCAATAAAGTCCCGACACTATTTCCAAATCTAAGGAAGGCGATGATACTGACACGATTCGGCAACGGCCAGGAGCGCCCTGGACCCCAGCGGTAGGGGATAAGGATC
>JASHRR010000300.1 GCA_030037185.1 Xanthobacteraceae bacterium
CATTTCGATGATGATGGAATGCTATTGCGTCCGGCGCCCCTGTCAATCACCCTCCCCCCCTGCGGCTCGAAACCGCACGCGCGACAATGTCGGACATTGCCACCAGACGATGAGCGTTCCGCCGGGCAAGTATCGCTGCACTCGTGCTCCCAATACGGGGGCGGCGCTGATATGGGCCCTCCTTGCGGGAGTATGCCTGATGGTCCTGCCGCCCTTTGCGTATCTCATCAGCAGCAGTCTTATCGTGTCGCCGGTCGGATCGCCGCCCACGATCGGGTTTGGCAACTATGCGCGCGTGCTTGATCTCGCCGGATTCGATGTGTGGGCCGCGACCTTTGCATTTGCGGCCGGGTCCTCCCTGGTGGCGATCCTCCTCGGCGCCTCCACTGCCTGGCTGGTAGCACGGACCAATGTGCCGTTTCGGCAAGTCACGCTGGTCGGCGCATTCCTGTCGCTGGGGGCGCCGTTGATCGTCAAGGGGATCGGCTGGATTCTTCTTCTTGGTCCGAACAACGGCCTTGTCAATATCTGGCTGCGCGCCTTGCTCGGCTCCACGGGAACGCCGATCGAACTGTTCAGCCTGGGTGGCATGATCTTCGTCGAAGGGTTGCTGTGGGGCCCCGTCGCCTTTCTGCTCATGCTTCCGGCGCTGGCCGCGATCGATCCGACGCTGGAGGAGGCTGCCGGAACGTGCGGAGCACGATGGTGGCGGACGTTCTGGTATGTCACGCTGCCATTGGTGCGGCCGAGCATCCTCGCGGTTGTGCTGCTGTCGTTCATACGCGCCCTGGAATCGTTCGAAGTGCCGCTGCTGATTGGCATTCCGGGCGGTATCCTTACGGTAACGACCGCGCTCTATCAGAGAGTTCACGCCGGCTTCATCCCGCGCTACGGGGAAGCGAGCGCCTATGCGGTGTTGCTGCTCGCCGCCGCGTCGCTGCCGCTTTTGGCGTATTACCGGGCAACGCGCGAGAGTGCCAAGTTCGCGACCGTGAGCGGCAAGGGCTACCGCACCTCCCAAATCGACCTTGGCCGATGGAAGTATCCGTGCGCGCTATGGGTCACAATTCTGCCCATCTCGCTCGCGGCGCCCCTTCTCGTCATGCTGTGGGCCTCGTTCCTGCCGCTCTATGCCAACCCGTCGCTTGATGACCTCGCGCGCCTCACGCTCGACAACTATCGCGCGATGTGGATGCGAGAGGAGGTTGCGGCCAGCATCTACAACAGCCTGTCGGTGGGGGCCGGCAGCGCCGCGATCGTCGCAGTCGGCAGCCTCGTCATGAGCTGGACGGTGGTCCGGCGGCGCGCGCCGGCTCGCTGGGCATTGGACGCGATCGCATCCATGCCGTTGGTTTTTCCTGGAATCGTGCTCGGCATTGCCATCCTGGTGGAGTTTCTCGACTTGAAGGTGATCCCAATCTACGGCACCGTCTTCATTCTCGTCTTCGCCTTCGCGGTCAAATTCCTCCCCTACGGCATGCGCTTCTGCCATCCAGCGATTCTGTCGATCAATCGCGACCTGGAGGATAGCGCGTCGATGTGCGGCGCACGCAGTTTGGTCGTGCTGTATCGGATCGTTGTGCCGCTGGCGTCGCCGGCCATCATGGCGACATCGATCTACGTGTTCATGTATGCGATCCGCGATTTGTCGCTTGCCATTCTGCTGTCGGGGCCGAACAACAGCATCGTCTCGATCGTCATCCTCGATCTGTGGAACAACGGCGAGATCCCCGAGCTTGCGGCGTTCAGCGTTCTCGTCGCTGCCGGCGCAACGGCTCTTGGTATGGCCTTCATGAGGCTGAGCGTGAAGCATCGCTTCACGGCCTGAGAGCGCAAGCGGTTGGTCCTGACGTGTGAACGTCGTTTTCGGCGCCAATACCCCCGCACCTGCGGACTGGCGTATTCATACCCCGATACCGCAAGAAAAGACGTTTCGCGGTTCGAACGGTCATGCTTGCAAAAGTCGGCGCAAACCGGACACTGGGCCGAACCGGTCGAAATCCGCGACGGTGCCGATCAGTTCCCTGGCGCGGTCTGCACCGAGCACAGGGGCCATCAGGTCGAGCGCCTTGGCGTCGACCTCATTCGGATCCATCGGATTGCGCGCTGTGCCGCGCACCACAGAGGTGCGATGGTTGAGCCTGCGGCCGTCGCCGGTCTCGATCCTGACGATTGCCTGGCGCCGCGGCACCGCCGCCTGCAACTCCGCGCTCGGCACCACTTCGACCAGATTGCGAATGGCCAGAATTCTCGGATCGCGCATGCGTGCCACGTCATGGACGCTGGCGAAGGTGGCGCCGCCGTCCACAATCATCAGCGCGACGAGATGCTGCAGGCAGAGATCGGGGATCGTGCTGTTATCGACGATGCGCAGGCTCTCGGTCGGAATTTCTACCCCAATGCGCTCGATATTGCCGACGCGAACGGCCGGATCCTCCAGCAGTGCCGTGACGGAATCGAGCACCGACTGCAGCGGTGAGCCAACGCTCCATTTCTTGATGGTGGTGTTGAAAACCTCGAAACGCATGCCGAGTTCGGCGATCAGCTCTTGCGGTTTAGGGGTGTCGGCGAGTGCGGTGAAGACATTCTCGCCGCCGCTGAAGGGGTCTTCGACGCCCGTGAATCCCAGCTCCACCATGGTAGCCGCCATCACGCCGTTGCGGGCGCCCATGCCGCCGAAATCGAAGGCCTTCTCTACATGATCGAGGTCGCGGTCCCAGTAGCCGATACCGGAAGCCTGCTGGCCCGCATAGGAGAATACGTGGCGGACTTGCCGGTGGTCGAGGCGCAGCATGGCGGCAGATGCCGCGGCGGCAGCAAAAGTCGTGGTCAGGCACGACGGACTGTGGCGCCGGGCGCCGCCGAGCGAGATGACAAGCCGCGCGCCGATATCGTAACCGAGCGCCACCGCGCGCAGAACATCATTGCCGGTTCGACCCGTGAGTTCGGCAGTGGCGAGGGCGGCCGATACGACGCCGCAGCCGGCATGAAACGGACCGACCGGATTGGTATCATCAGTCTCATCCGCGTGGGCGGCCATGGCGTTGGCGAGTGCCGCATTGACGGCGGACGTCACGATGCCGGTCCCGATCACCATCGCCTGGGGCTTCCCACCGAGACTATCGACATAACGTGCCGCAAATTCTCCGGGCTTGAGCCGCGAGCCGGATACCATTGCGGCAAGGGTGTCGAGCACATGCAGCTTGGTTCTGGCGACCACGGGAGCGGGCAGTTCGCGATCGAGCGCGCGCGCCACATAGTCAGCGAGTGCAGTCGTGATCGGGGAGATGGAGGTGTGGTCCGCAGCAGGGTCACCCGTCGAGGCCGCGCTGACGCTCCGCGACGCCTCGACCACGGTTTGCCCATAAGATGCGTTTGCCGAAACGGCGTTCGCCAAAATGGACGCCCCGCTCGCATTGATCAACCAACGCCTTGTGTAATCCGGTTCACGGCTCATTGTGACCTCCCAGGATTCGATCGCGGACAACATCCCAAATGACAATCATACGCCCGTTTTAATGAGATCGTGGATGTACAACATCTCGCGGCCTCGGCGGCCCTGGAGCAAAGCTTTTTTGCTCGCTCGGCGTCATGTTCTCGCGTCGGCGGCCGCCGGTCTGCTTCGCCGTGAGCGCCTTGATCCCGCCAACCGTCGCAAACCATGTGGGCGCGGTTCACGGTGCTCGACGAAACACCCATTGTCTCCGCGATCGCGGGTTGCGTCATTCTACTCTCGCGCAGCAGCACCATTTGAATGCGCTTGTGCGCGACATATCGGGCAGATTTCGGACGGCGCAAAGGGCATTGGAGACCATCGACCAATCTCTTGACGTCTGTGGGACCGGCGTGCGCGATCGCCCATATTTCTTTCCAAAGCCGAAAGCGTCCGGACCAGGCTCGGCAGCAGACGGCGCTCAATCGCCCGGCATTCCCCTCGGACGTCGCGCGCGTCTGGTTTGGACGCGCGGACGGACACGCGGCCTTTTTGACCCCCCGATGCAGGGGCAAATCCGGAAACTGAAAACAGCGCAGCGGTGGAAAATCCCTGCAGTGCAGCCGCGGTCCCTGAGAGGTTGCGGCGTGCGACGTAGCCTGGGGGCTGCCTCGCCCTTGCTACAATCAGTTCGGGTAGGACCGCACACTCTCCGGCTTTCCCGGGCAAGGCCTGCATCAGGCGGTACAAGCAGCATCTTCATCACCTGTGAGATGGGGCCTTCGATTGAGATTGCAGATCGCGGGCATAGCCGTACCCGGTAATATTAGGCGTAGCGAATTCGGGACTATCCTTGATCTCATTAAATAAAATCCAACCGACGGCGCCATTGGCACATTTCAGCTTCAACCACTCATCGTATGTACTCTCGTCATCATTGACGGGTGCCTCGACCTTAGTCGATTTTTCGAACAAATCCTGATCCGCGATGTAGATCGTGTCGTTGAACTCAACCAGAAATGTCCCCTCGGCAGGACCAGCAAGATACAGCCACTGGTCGCCTTTCTTAAACTGGATTGTTGTATCCTCACCGTCCGACTGGCGTCGAAGGTCAACAGTAAAGCTCGCGCTAAGCTCATATGTCTCGATCTTGGTGAACGAGATAAATTCCAGCCGATCCGAGATGACCCGTTTCTTGTTCCACTGATGATACGTCGCGCCCTTCCTAA
>JASHRR010000301.1 GCA_030037185.1 Xanthobacteraceae bacterium
GTAGTTCCGCCGGTATTCATTGGGTCGAATTTCTGCAGGCCCTTACCGGCAAGCCACATGCACAGGTCGTAGTTGGTAACGACCGGCGCGCCAGTCTCGGCCGAGATCTCGAGGGCGTCGCCCACATGATCGGCGTGGCCGTGGGTCAACACGATGTGGGTCGCGCCCCTGATCGCAGCCGCCTTGTCGGATACAAAGGCCGGGTTGCCGGTGAAAAACGGATCGATCAATACGGCCTTGCCGGCAAAATCGAGCCGGAAGGCGGAGTGGCCGTACCAGGTGATCTGCATGGCATCCTCCTCTGCTGCGAATGGTCGCTGGGGCGCGAAGATTACGCCAGGCGACGATAAGATCAATGTCCGCGCGATGGCCATTGTTATCGCGGGGCTTGCCGGGGATTGACCGCGGCAGTCTATTCCGCCCGACCCATCTCACAGGGGTAAGATGGCGCAGGGTCAAAAAGCCGGTCTGATATGACATCCGTTAATCCGTGCTCCGTCATTCTATCGCTGTGACGACCGCCCATGTCCGCTCCCATCCTCGCGCTTGCCGACCTGCGACTGCCGGCGCGCGGCGCTCTGATCGGTCTCGACCTCGGCGCCAAGACCATCGGGGTGGCGACCAGCGACCCGGATCGCCGGCTTGCCACCGGTGTGGAGACCGTCGCGCGCACCAATTTTTCTGCCGATGCCAAGCGACTGCTTGCGCTGGCGGCAGAGCGCAAGGCGGTCGCGTTCGTGCTCGGTCTTCCCCTGAACATGGACGGCAGCGAGGGGCGTCGCGCGCAATCGACCCGTTCCTTTGCGCGCAACCTCGCGAGGGTCTGCGAACTGCCCATCGCGCTCTGGGACGAGCGGCTCTCCACCGCCGCGGTCGAACGCGAACTGATTGCCGCGGATGTGAGCCGCGACAAGCGCAAGGCTGTGATCGACGAGCACGCCGCGATCTTCATTCTGCAGGGCGCGCTCGATCGGCTGCGCAGCGTCGCAAAATCGCCGGACTGATTGAGCCGCCGGGGCCGACCCGCTGCCGGCCCGCTGGTAAGATGCGGGTGCGCCCGGGAGCACAGGCGTTTCAGCCTGCGCTCGCCAGGGCTTGCTCGAGATCTCCGATCAGATCGGCAGGGTCCTCTATTCCGACCGACAACCGCAGGAGGTCTGCGGGCGCGGGCGATCCAGGGCCTTCGATCGAGGCGCGGTGCTCGATGAGGCTCTCGACGCCCCCAAGCGAAGTCGCCCGCTTCCACACCGTCACCTGGGCGGCTGTCGCGATCGCGGCGCTCTCCCCGCCGGCGACGCGAATGCTGACCATCCCTCCAAAGCCGCCGCGCATCTGCCGCGCCGCGACGGCGTGGCCGCGATGGTTGGGCAACCCGGGATAGAGCACAGCGTTGACGCGGCGATGCCGGGCAAAATGTTCGGCGATGGCCTGCGCGGTGCGGCAACAGCGTTCCACGCGCAAATGCAGCGTGCGCATGCCGCGCAGCAGTAGCCAGGCCTCGAAGGAGCCGAGGATGGCGCCATTACTGGTGCGGATCGCAGCAATGCGTTGCCACAGTTCGTCGTGGCGCGCAGTGACCAGCGCGCCCGCGACGACGTCGCTGTGGCCGTTCAAGTATTTTGTCGCAGAGTGCATGACGATGTCGACGCCAAGCTCGATTGGCCGCGTCAGGATCGGCGTCGCGACGGTGCTGTCGATCGCAAGCCGCGCGCCGGCGCCGTGCGCGATGGCGGCGGCGGCGGCGATGTCGGTGATTGCCCAGGTCGGATTCGCCGGGGTCTCGATCCAGACAAGCTTCGTGCGGCCGGGCTTAACCGCTGCCGCCAGCGCATCTGCCGCGCTGGCGTCGACAAAGTCGACGGCTAATCCCCATTCCGCTGCAGAGCTCTTGAGCCAGTTCCGCAGTCCCCAATACATGACCTGCGGCGCGACGACGTGGTCGCCAGGCCTGAGCGCCAGAAATACGGCCGTTGCTGCTGCCATCCCGGACGCAAAGGTGAGGCAAGCTGCGCCTCCCTCGAGCTCGGCCAGCAGCTCTTCCGGCGGAACGAAGGTCGGGTTTGTCGGCCGGCCATAGGAATAGCCGGCCCGATATTGGTTGTCGGGATCGCGAATGAACGTGGTGGCGAAATGGACCGGGGGAATGAGCGCCTTGGTCCGCTCATCGATCCATCCGAGCGCCTGGGCAGCCATTGTCGCTTTGTGGCGAGACTCCACCGTCTGCTCCTGTTGGGTTTGCTTGCGATCATCGTCTTGATTTCAATGGGCTGAAATCTGTCGGGCAAAGGCGCGCTCTTGCGTGCCCTCTCCCGACCCTGCCCGGAAGCGGAAGGCGTGAGCGCGCTCAACGTGCCCCTGCAGACCGTCCTGGTTTCAGTAATCGCGGGTTGCCGCCTGGAGTTTCGCGCTCAGAAATCTGGCTTGTCAGCCTGCGGCACGGCGGAGTCCATTCCCGAGTACCATTGAAGGTTCTCGGCGCAGATCACTTCCGTCCATGGACCGATGTTGGGTCGATACGTGATGGTTGCCGTCCATGGTCTGGTGAAGACGCCGGCGTCCTCGACCGTAAAGTGGAGTTGCAGCACCTTGCCGCGGTAGTTGGGATCGATCTCCACGACACCGGTCGCGCCCGTCACAGGAATATAAGAGTTCTCTTTGGCGTTGCGCTCCAGGGCGTCCTCGGCATCCGCGTACTGGAGGAGCCGGTAACGCTCGACGACGTGCAGCGCCGGACTGTGCGGGGTGCCGTACATATCGACCATCGCAAACGGCCCGACTTTGATCCCGATGGTGTCGATCACCAGCGTGTCGCCTTCGTAATGGCCGACGGAATCGCCGTACCAGGATGGCGCGACTTGCGCCGGATGAGGCTCGTTCATACGCACGCGACGCAGTTCGTGGCCCTGGCGGTAGACCATCAGGATGTGATCCGGCCGCTGGAAGATCTGCAACAGGAAATCCCAGAAGACGTAGGGCACTCCGCCCGGCCAGCACTGGTTGCTCGGTGTCGGATAGCCCTGGCCCGCCAAGGATATCTCGCCGTGCTTTCTTACGACTTCGGCAGCCCAGGGCTGCAGGATCGGATTGGTGTAGTCGCCAACCAGTTGCTGGAAGTTGGCGATGCCATCGCGCCGTCGCGAGCGGTTGCGCACCGGCCCGGGCCCCGATGCCGGCGGCTCAAAGCCGGTAAGGTAAGGATGCGCCCAGGTACCCGAGAAATCCGGTATCGAAGCCGCGCCCTGCGCGCCGCCTTGAGGTGATCCGGCTGCCGGCGATACGACCTGTGCTGCGGCCAGTGTCGAAATCGCTGATGCTGTGGTCACCAGCAAGAGGAAACCTCGCAGCCGCACTTTCATTGCTTCCCTCCCGGTGACCCGTGCTCGTCCGGCGACGGGCCTATCGGAGATCTTAGCATGCGGGCGCATGCCCGCGTAAGCCGGGCCAATGCTGTCAGGAAATCAGGCTTTCCGAATCGCGGCCGTATTTTGATTGCGGGCCGCATCACCAGGATGATCCCGATGACGAACAAAATACCGTCTATATCGCGGCCAGCAAGGTTCGGAGGCGATCGACCGGTGTCTCGTCCGGACGATTTTGCGTGTGGTGGTCCAGCCCTTCAGTTGGTTCGAGTTCCGAGGCGCCGACAGGTTCTTAGAAGACGTCCGCGGCTACGCGAGTAAATGGCCTACGCCAAGCGGTAATTCCCATGCCGCGCAATACCCAACTCACCTCGGCCCCCACTCTCGCGCGATCCGGCCATTACGGTCCCGACCGTGACAAGCCAGTCGAGCGAATCGAGGCGATTGAGGACGAGAAGGCATCCCAGAGGACATCCGCGCTTCTTCGCGGGGGCTCGAAAGCCCGCGCGCTGCGCGAAGTCCGCCGGGCAATCCTGCTCATCTGCGCTGGGCCGAGCCGCCATGGAGCGCGCGCCGGGCTGGTGCCGTCGGTCTTAGCGGCGAGGAGGTGTAACGAAATATCGAATGGCCAAAATGGCCGCTCGAATGCGCGAGGAAAGCCAAAATGGGACCACCAACGATTTTGCAAGAATGGCCCCTGACGGCGCTGAGCGTCAAAGACGTCATCGCAGAGAGCTCAAGGCAGGGCGGTCCACCGAAGTTCGGCGAAAAATTGCCGATCGGCAACGGGAAGAGGAACCACTCGAATAATATCCGTTTGCGGCTTTACATATTGGCGCTGGGTCACATATGGCCCGGATCGGGTAACTGCGCTCTGGCGCCGTCGGCCACCCACGAGGCGCGACAATTATCTGGAAGAGGTTATTCACCTGCTTGGCCAACTGAAAACTGTCGTTGTAAAACGCGTGCTTTCGCTGAATTGGCAGGACTAAAGCCAATCCCGGTGTCCGGCATCAGTGTCTGGCAGCGTGCGAGAAGTCGCGAAGAAGCCCACGAGGAGCAAGCTGACCGGTTCGAGCCGATCCGGCCGGAGGAGGCGTCTATGCGGTGTCGGTTGATTGCGCGAATTTGTTTCAGCGGCGCATGCCGCCAAGAACTGTTGTTGCAATAAAAAAAAATTTAGATTCCGTAGGAATTGCAAAAATGTCGTCCTTGTGCGCGCAATGTTTCCCTCGATAGGCTCACCGAGGAGGGAGGCCCCTGTGACGCCCGACGAACGCCGTGCCCTGCAACGGCTTGCCGACGTCCCGCGCGGCATTGCCAAGACCTTGATGCTCGCCCATGGCTTCACGCCTGAGCTGATTGATGGCCTTGTGCTGAACGGACTCGCAACGGTGGTGCCCGACACTGCGAGAATTGGCAAACAGACGATCGAGATTGAGCTTGTCATGATCACGGACGCCGGTCGAAAGGCGACTTGGAATCGGATGCCGGTCGGCGGGCGCTTCGAGGTTGATCGAACGTAAGCGGCGTTTCCTTCGCATGAGGCGCGCCGCCGCTGCGATGGCGGTCGGCTTGCTGCGTAGCGGTAGCGGCGCGTTTGGTCTCATGCGGCTTCGACTGTTGTTTGCGAGGAGCTTCGGCGGGGCAAAAGCCGCAGTGAAGGTACTTGCCTTGCGGTCGATACTTGCCGCATGGCCAAGAAAACCGAACCGCCGAAAATGTTTCAGCAAGTCCGTCCGGCTCGGCACGATTGAGGCCGCCGACGCGGCGCCACGGAAAATGCTGCGATGCAATTCGGGGTGCTGGCGATGTGGGATGTCGGCGGCTGATCGGCTCAACGGCGCCGGGCGCAGGCGGGGAGAGATGAAGGCGGCGCCTCATATGAATCACCCTCCCCGAACGGGGAGGGTGAAAGCAGGCCGGGTTTGTCGGAAAGATCAGCTCTTGGTCCAGCGCCGCACTGCCATCTTGCCGGTCCAGCTGCCATAGACGTTGCCTGCATCGTCGAAGCCGACTCCTTCGGGCGTCGCAATCTCGGCACTGGGTGTCGGAATGAAGGCCGTGACCCTGCCGTCCTTGGCGCTGCCGATGCGGATGCCGGTCTTGAAGCCGGGATTGTTGTTCTGGTTCGACTGATCGTCCGTCACGTAGATCACGTCATTCTTGTCGATGGCGACGTCGCTCGGCCGGCCGAACTGCTTCCATTCAGCGACGAACTTTCCGTTCGAATCGAAGACCTGGATGCGGCTGTTGCCGCGGTCGGCCACGAAAATCCGCCCCTGGGAATCCATCGCGATGCCGTGCAGCTGGTCGAACTCGCCCGGCCCCTTGCCGTGCTTGCCCCAGGTCGCGATCTGCTTGCCGGTCTTGTCGAACTTGACGACGCGGTCATTGGTGTTCCCGCCATGGCCGTCGCCGACAAAAATGTCGCCATTAGGCGCAACCACGACGCTGCTTGCGCCGTTGAAGAAGCCCTCGGCGTTACCGGGCATGCCGGGTTTGCCGAGCGTCATCAGCACCTGGCCCTCGGGGCTGAATTTGACCACCACGGCGCCTTTGCCGTTCGACACCCCGTTGTCCGCCGCCCACACATTGCCGCCGCTGTCGACATAGAAGCCGTGCGGCTGAACGAACATGTTGGCGCCGAAGGCCCGCACGAACTTGCCGTTCAAATCGAACTTCTGGATCGGCGGGATCATGGAATTGGCGCAGGAGTTCGAGGAACAGCGGTCGAACACCCATATGCTCTTGCCGTCGCTATGGTCGACCTGGACCTTGATGGCGGCGCCGAGCTTGCGGCCCTCAGGGAGCTGCAGCCAGTTGTCCTGCATCTTGTACGGATTGGGCGCCGCATTCGGATCGGCGGCCTGGGTATAGCCGCGGTCGCCGGAGACGGCCCACAGTGCGCCGACGGCGACGCCGACCATCAATGCCATTCGCATAACGCGTTTCATCGTGCTCCTCCCTTGCGAAATTGAAACGTAGTCCGGGCGCACCCCGGCTTGGGCCCAATCCTCCCTCCCCTCCCGCAGGGAGGGCAGGGGGGCCCCGCTTGTCCGGTGTTGGCAGCAAGTCGATTGGGGCAAGCTAACGCCAATTATATCGGCTAGCAGGGCAGCGGGGAAGCAGGGCCATCGGTGAAGCTCGTAGGCGTCGGTCGCCCGGCGCTGGAAGCGCCCTCTTCACCTCACGTCTGGGACGATCGGCGGGAGCGGATCACCGCCCAGAAGTGCTTTGCTGCAGCTGGCAACCGGCGGCCATCACTGGCCCGGCTCGACTGCGAGCGACCCGGCAAAGCGCCCGGTTCAAAGCGATCCTCGCGAGAACACGCGACGCGATGCGGGCCGGCTTCCGACCTCGAGCCCGACGACCTTCGATGGGGGCTCGGGATTGGACACGCATGGTCGGATCGAAGAAGCTATTCGCTGGCGGGTTCACGCAAAGGCCGATGAGGATCACGGGCTCACGACACGGCCGAATCTGGCGTGCGCCGTGGCAAGGCAGCGCTTTCCGGCGGGTGCATCACCCGGCAACCAGAAGCAACCGGACGGTGACGTCACTGCCCGCGCGGCCTCGCCGGGGTCCGACCATGTCCTGCGTGTTGAGGTGCTTGGCCGCGCGAGCAATAATCGGTTACGCAATAATGGCGGCAGTCCTTGAGGTTTGTTGACGCGTTGTAATAGCAGAAGCTCTTCTGCCTGTCGGTCTTCCCCTCGCATGCCTGCGACGGAAGCCACTCGTCGTCACATCGTATTCGACATAATTGGGCCTGAGGAGCGCAGTGCAGTTCTTGGGCACGGCTCGGTGTGGCAACCAAGCATAGAATTGCGATGGCAATGCGCGTTTTTTCCACGGCGTAAATCTTTTATCTGGCAAGCGCCACCGATGAGCGCCGGCGCTGGCCGGTCACCGCGCCGATGCGTAGGCGCTGGCCGCGACGCGGGACTTGATGGGGGCCGAGTCCAGACCCGAAAGGGAGGGCCCAACGTTGCCTCCGAGGATTATTCCGTCGATCAGGCTGCGGCCTACCTCGGGTGCGACGGAGTTGGTGTCGCGCCGAGAGCTTTCAGTCGGGTTCGTCGGCGAAAAACCTGCCGGCCGAACCGACCTGCCCGAGCGCGGCATAGCCGGCAGCAGGACAGAATCGGCATGACGGTGCCTTGGTGCCGCGAAGGTCGGGGCCATCCCGGCCACCACCATCGCGGCCGCAGTGGCGGCAAAGGTCCAATGCACAGGCTTCTCCTCTGTGTCTGCTCACCTTTCCGACACGAAACACGGCGCCCGATCGCTGTTGCTGAGGGTGAGGGCAGACAACGTCGCGCGCCGCCGTGATGCGCGTACATTGCGGAGCCCCTGCCGGAGGCTGCTAAGTCGGTAACCCGACAGGTCTACATTGGTTCCCGTCCGGGAACCGATCACGGCGAGTTGATTTTGTTCACCCTGTTCCTGGCTGACCAGATCAAGGCTGGCTAACCAATCCGTCGATGACGGCAGCCATGAGCAAGCGGTGCATGGATGACCGGCTGCTGATGGCGCGGTGCCATCCGTCGGCGGGGCATCGACGGATTGGTTAGCCAGCCTTGATCTGGTCACCCAGGAACAGGGTGAACAAAATCAACTCGCCGTGATCGGCTCCCGGACGGGAACCAATGTAGACCTGTCGGGTTACCGACTTAGCAGCCTCCGGCAGGGGCTCCGCAATGTACGCGCATCACGGCGGCGCGCGACGTTGTCTGCCCTCACCCTCAGCAACAGCGATCGGGCGCCG